>NZ_NERM01000019.1:0-94479 GCF_002215235.1 Rhodococcus sp. BUPNP1 | reverse complement strand
CTGTGAGTCACTGTGAGAGGTAACTCGTTGATCACTACGCGATGGCCCACCCTCGGCGAGGGAGCGACACGCCGCGGACCTGGCCGGATGCGCTCAGCCGATTCCCACCACTCCCCGGGACTTACCCTTCGTAGATCGGAAAAAGAAATACGGAACCGTTGAGCAGGGGGAAGCCGACGTGGAGGTGTCGAGATTTTTCCTTACTGTCGCGGTCGCCTGTTCTCGGAATTGTCCGATGCCCCACGTCTGGTGATCCTTCGCGGCCACCGTTTCTCGGGGAAGACGACACTTCTGCGGACATGGCTCATGACCGATCCCGAACCTTGTCGCGTCATTGCGTACGTCGGTCCGTCCACTGCGGATTCTGCCGCCGACCGTTATTGGACCCGGATATTCGATTCCGTACGCCGTTGCATCGACATCGACGCCTCGCGCACGAGCCGGGGATTCGCCGCCCTCCGAACTGCCCTCTCGACCGCGGACACACCCGTCACCCTCGTCCTCGACGGCACGCGACTCGATGAGGACGTCGCCGAGGGCATCGGCACCCTGCTCGCCGACGAACCGACCCTGCGCATCGTCGTCGCGACCCGCACCACGAGTTCCGCCGGTGCGGGCATGCCCTCCGACACGAGGATCCTCACCTCCGCCGGCCTCGCCTTCACCGTCGACGAAACAACCGCATATCTGCGTGATGCCGGTGTTCCGCAGGAGCGGTGGGTCGTGGAGCGGATCGTTCACCGCACCGGAGGGCTACCGGCCGTGATCGGCCGTCTCCCCACAGCCCTGTCCTCCGCACCGATCCCCGGAGCGACGGAGCTCGAGCACCTCGACCGCATCGTGGACGCGGTGATCGACTCGGTGACAGCACGGACGATCAAGAACGAACCGCTCCTCGCACACCTGCTGCGACCGGTTCTGATGTCGGCGATGACCGACTCGCTGACCTGCGCGTCCCTCGCAGAGTCGGGTGTGGACGCCCCGACCTTCGTCACCACCCTCAAGTCCCTCGGCCTGGTCGAATCCGTGCCCGGGAGCCCGGCCCGGGCGTACCCGGACGCCGTCCGCCGGTCGTTGTTGCGACGGGCCGTGGCCGACCTGCCGGCCGAACCGACGAGGACCTACCTCGTGGTGCCGGGGGCCGTCGATCGCGGCTCGGACAGCGCTGCGCTGCTCGGGCAGGTCGTCGCCCTGCGGAAGGAGGGACGGTTCGCCGAGGCGGCGTCGATCTGCGACGACCTCGCGTCGAGAGCGGTGTCCTCGTCGGGGACGCCCGAGACGACGGTCGTCTCCGACGCCGCTTTCTGCTTCCAGGCCGGCCTGACCTACTTCTTCGCGGTGCGTCCGCACGAGGCGATGGGCATGCTGCGCCGAGCCCGTTCCGCCGGGGCCGGGACCCCCGTCGGCGAGGACGCCGCTGCCGTACTCGGACTCATGCATGCCCTGCGCGGAGAAGGGCCGGAGGCACGCGCGGCGCTCTCCACCGATCGGTCGCCTCGGCGGCACCACCGCAACAACGCACGACTCGCGCACACAGCCGAGCAGATCGCGGCGGCACTGCTCGCGATCGACCGACTCGAATCCGACGTCGCGCTCGACATCCTCGTCGACATCGAAGCGTCCACGGCTCCGAACGAGCTGTGGGCACTCACCCTCTACGCACAGGGCTCGCTCGCGCTGCTCACCCATACTCCGATGGACGGGCTGCGGCGCATCAAGGCCGAGATCCGGAAGCACCCGGAACTCCACGCCGGGTACAACGCGGTACTCGTGAACGCGATACGCGCCGATCTCGAACTGGCGCTCGGCGATTTCGACCGGGCGCGGAATCTCGTCGCCGACTCCACCCACCTGTTCACCGCACCCGTCCATGCCCGCATGCGTCTGCTGACGGGCGATCCGGCCGGCAGCGAAGCGCTCGTGCACCACTACGGAACCGATCCGAACTGCACGCCCCGCCAGGCGATGGAACTGGCCGTGCTCGGCGCCGCTGCCGCGTGCGCGCTCGGACGCGACACCGAGGCCCGCCCTCATCTCGACCGGGCGATCGCGCTGTCGCAGCAGACGGGGTTGTTACGACCGTTCACCATGGTCTCGCCGCTGATGGCCCGGCATCTCGGCTCGCTGGGAGTCGACCTGCCGACCGCCGCGGAACCGACGGCACTCGACACCGCCACCTATCCGAAGTCGAAACCGGTCGTGCGACTGACGCCGCGCGAACGCGCTGTCCTCGACGGATTGATCGCGGGTCGCTCGGCACGCACCATCGCGAAGGTCGAATTCGTCAGCGTGAACACGGTGAAGACGCAATTGCGGTCGCTGTACCGGAAGCTCGGCGTGAACTCCGGGAAGGACGCGGTGATCGCCGCCCGGCACCTCATGCTCGACTGACGCTCGGGTCCGGCCGTCTCAGAGTGTGTGTTCGACCGTGGTCATGTGGTGGTAGCCGATACGTACCAGCTCCGACAGCACGTCGGTGTCCACGGTCGACAACCTGTCACGGAATGTCCCGCAGGTCCTCGATGCGATGGTCGAACTCCCCCTCGGTGTCGTCGACCGCGTCCTCGACCCGGCCGTTCTCGAGCGGCCGGTACACGAAGACGGTGTTCAGGCCGACCTTGCGTGCGGCCCGCAGATCGTAGGGATGCGACGCGACCATCGCGGCCCGGGACGGATCGACCCCGAGATAGCGGCAGGTGCGTTCGTACAGGAACCGCTCGGGCTTGAAGGCACCGAACAGTTCGGCCGTGAGGATGGCGTCGGCTTCGAGCTGTTGGTCGCGGAAGAGCGTGATCATCGTGGCCATGTCCGTGTTCGACAGCGTCGACACCACCGCCTGCGAACGGAGTTCCTTCAGCCCGGGCCGCACGTCCGGCCACGCCTCGAGGCGCTGCCAGGCCCGCGCCGTCTCGACGCGCACGTCCTCGGGAAGATCGATCCCGAACTGCTCGCACACGTCGCCGAGTCCGTCGACGTAGGAGTCCTGCACGCGATACCACTTCTCCACCGACTGATCGAGACGGAGGATGCGCTCGTAGTAGTCGCTCCTCCAGGCCCGCACCAGGTCGCCCACGGTCGCCGGATCGGCATAGGTACCCAGTGCCTCGGCGACCGCCCGGGTGACCGGGGTGTAGAAGTCCATCAGCGTGCCCTGCACGTCGAAGATGTACGCGTCGTATCGGCTCACGCCTGGAGCATGCCCGCTTGCGCCTTCCTGAAACGGAGTGCAGAATCCGCACGCCGATGTGACCCGCGTCGCATACTGGGACCGAAGCGTCGCCGCGCTCCGGGGGTGCACTATGGACGACCTGGCGGAATTCCGTCACGATCTCGATCGGATCGAACACCGCGTCGCCGGTGAGGTGATCGTCGGCCGCTCGCGGGTCCGGATCCTGGCCGGGTGCGTCGCATTGCTGGTCGTGGGTCTGCTGCTTCCCCAGGCCACTTCGGTGACGTCCCTGACGACCCTTCTGCGCTGGGACTCCGAGGCCGCCACGCTCCCCCTCCGTGTCTTCGATGTCTTCGTGGTGGTGTTCGGCATCCTCGTACCGCTCGTCGCGTTGCTCCGCAGGCGCTGGGGTGCCGCGACGATCGCGATGCTCGGTTCGGGTGCGGCGTCGATGGTGGGACTGTTCGCCGTCTGGTCGCAGGCCGGGATGGTCGCCCACACCTCTCACGCACCGCACGTCGGCCTGTATCTGTGCTGGGCCGCGGTGATGGCGTCCACGGCGGTGTGGCTACCCGTCGTGCTCTCCACCGCTCCCCTGCGCAGCGCTCCTCCGGTCACCTCCGGGATTCTGACTCCCCGGAACGGTCGCTGACCGCACCGTTCACCGATCGGCAGTGGCGCGCGTCACGCTTGCAGTGCAACACTGTAATCAGTGCAACACGCACAGGTTGATCGGTGCAACACGCACCCCGGTCGCGTCCCCGGGAGGACATCATGCGACATTCACACATCCACGGATTCGGACGAACAGGCGGTTGGCAGCAGGCCGACGTCCCCGACGCGAGCGATGCCGCCGAGTGGTTCGCCGGCAGGCTCCCCGACGACTGGTTCACCGGAGCGCCCGACATCGAGATCGACAGAGAGGAAATCTTCGTCGTCGGCCCCCTCGGGGTACCCGACGGCACGAGCGACACCGAGATCGACGGACGCATCGCTCGATTCCGCGAGACCACGCGCGCCGACCGGATGCGCATCGCCGACGAGGCCGAGGCCCGCTACGGCCGCAAGGTGGCCTGGGGTGTGAAGGTCGGCGACCGGACCGACCTGTTCACCCACCTCGCCGTCCCGGTCATGACGCGACTGCGCCAACCCGAACGGAAAGTGCTCGACACCCTCGTCGACGCGGGTGTCGCGCGGTCCCGTTCCGACGCACTGAAGTGGACGGTCAGGCTCGTGGGACAGCACTCGGAGCAGTGGCTCCGGGAACTGCGCGAGGCGATGAAGAAGGTCGACGATCTGCGTTCCGAAGGTCCGCAGGTCTGACCTCCGCGACCCGGAGGATCCACTCCCGCGCTGCCGCCACGGACGCCACCGTGGCGACACCGCGGGGTGCGGGCGGGCGACGCACGACGATCACGCGCACGCCCAGTTCGTCGGCGGCATCGAGTTTGCCGCGGGTGAGCGAGCCACCCGAGTCCTTCGTGACGAGGGTGTCGATCCTGTTGTCGAGCAGCAGCTTCCGTTCGTCACCCACGGTGTAGGGGCCGCGTCCCAACAGCACCGACCAGCCCTGTGGCACTTCGATCACCGGCGGGTCGACGACGCGGACGAGCACATCGTGCGCGGCGAGCGGCCCGACGAAGCGGTCGAGGGTCTGCCGTCCCGTGCTGAGGAAGATCCTCCGGCCGGTCGCGGCAGCGCACGCGGCGCCGTCGTGGTCGGCGACCCACGTCCACCGGCCGTGGTCGTCGTGCCAACCGGGTCGCTGCAGGCGCACGAGCGGCACGTTCGCGGCAGCGCATGCCGCGGCGGCGTTCGCGCTGATGCCCGCGGCGAACGGATGGGTCGCGTCGACGACGGCTCGGATACCGCGCTCGGTCAGGTACCGGGCGAGACCGTCCGCGCCGCCGAACCCTCCGATGCGCACCGGGCCGACGGGCAGGCGTGGATTGCGGACCCGGCCGGCCAGGGAGGATTCGAACGCGATGTCCGTGTCGCCCAATGCCGCGGCGAGGGAACGGGCTTCCCCCGTCCCACCGAGGATCAGGACCGTCACCGAAGGGTTCCCCTCAGCACGGGCAGGGTTCGCCCGTCGGAGAGCATGGCGAGCAGAGCGTCCATGTCGAGATGTTCGTCGACGAGATCCGCGAGCGCCTCGATGCGGGCCTCGCGTGCGGCCGGGAAACTCACTTGTCCGGTGCGGATCCCGCGACCCACCGCCGCAGCGACCTCGCGCAGCCATGCCCGTCGCAGGGCGTCCCCTTCGAGGGCGCCGTGCCACATGGTGCCGAACACCGATCCCTTGCGGGTGCCGCCGAGGAAATCGGTGCCGCCGTCGACGGTGACGCGTCCGTGGTGGATCTCGTATCCGGAGGCAGCCGCATCCAACGCCGACCCCCTGGGTAGCCGGAGAACCTTCTCGTGTCCGAATTCGGTTCGAACTGGGAGCAATCCGAGACCCGGCGTGCTCGCGCCGGGCACACCCTCGACGCCGTGCGGGTCGTCGATGCGCGTGCCGAGCATCTGGAAGCCGCCGCAGATACCGAGGACCGGTCCACCTCGGCGGGCGTGGTCGACGATCGCGGTGTCGAGTCCTCGCGAGCGCAGCCACGCGAGATCCGCGAGCGTCGCGCGTGTTCCGGGCACGATCACCACATCGGCACCGGCGAGCGCCCGCGGGTCGTCGACGAAACGGACCCGCACGTCCGGTTCGAGGCACAGTGCGTCGACGTCGGTGAAATTGCTGACGCGCGGCAGCATCACGACGGCGATGCTCAGTGCGCCGTCACCGTCGTGCACGGGGCGGGAGGTGAGGGCGAGCGAATCCTCGGAGTCGAGCCACAGGTCGCGTTGCCACGGCAGCACGCCGAGTACCGGGCGGCCGGTGAGTCGTTCGAGCGAGTCGAGTCCGGGTTTCAGGAGCGAGACGTCGCCGCGGAACTTGTTGATCACGAAGCCGCGGATCAACTGCTGATCCGCCGCGTCGAGCAGGGCCAGCGTCCCGTACATCGAGGCGAAGACACCTCCGCGGTCGATGTCGCCGACGACGACGGCCGGCATCGAACCGTGTTGCGCCAGGCCCATGTTCACATAGTCGTGGTCGCGCAGATTGATCTCGGCCGCACTGCCGGCACCTTCGCACACCACCACGTCGAATCTGCGGCGGAGGTCCTCGAAGGCGCCGAACGCCGCGTCGGCGAGGTGCTGTCTCCCACCAGCGAACTCACCTGCCTCGAGGGCTCCGGCGGGTTGCCCGAGAACCACGACGTGACTGCGCCGGTCGCTGCCCGGCTTGAGCAGCACCGGGTTCATCGCGGCCTCGGGGGTCGCGTGTGCGGCCACCGCCTGGATCCACTGGGCGCGCCCGATCTCCGCGCCCTCACTCGTCACCATCGAATTGTTCGACATGTTCTGCGCCTTGAACGGCGCGACCTTCAGGCCGCGCCGCGACAAGGATCGGCAGATCCCGGTGACGACCACGGATTTCCCTGCATCCGAGGTCGTTCCGGCGACGAGCAGACCCGAACCCATGTCGTCAGGCCGGGATCGTCACGCGACGGGACGCGCGTTCGGTGAGGTACGCGAAGACCACACCGAGCACCGCCCACAGGGTGAGCTGCACGGTGAACGACGCGACCCGGAACTCCCACAGCAACGACGCGGGGAAGCCCTCCCCGACCTCGTCGATGCTCGGCAAGGCGAGATATCCGAGACCCACCACGACGAGGAATGCGACCGTCGGTCCGGCGATGCGGACGGTGTGCAGATCCTGGGCAGCCAGGGCCTTCGCCACCGCGACGGTCACGGCGATCGCGACGAGTCCGAGAACGACCGAGGCGAGCCACAGCAGGGTGCGTTGATCGATGGTGTCGGGATCACCCACGGCCGGCGGATTGGCCGGGTACTTCACGAACGGGACGGCCTCGACGGCGAGCCACGCTCCGGCCGCCCCGAACAACCCCAGCTTCCAGCCCGGCATGTCGGTGAGGCGACGCGCGAAGTGCAGCACCGACGCGTAGAGGGCGCCGAGCGCGAGACCCGCGAGGGTCGTCGCGAGGAACAGTCCGGCCTTCTGACCGGTTCGGCCGACGAGCGCGTCGTCGCCGTGACTGTGACCGTGGGATTCCCCGGTGGTCGCAGTGTGGTCGTGCGAATGCGCTTCGCCGGCAGCTTCTTCGAGCGCGATCGCCGATTCGATGTGGGGTTCGCCGACGACGAAGGCGACACCCCCGGCGAGCAGACCCGCGACGAGTCCGGCGAGCAGGCCCCGCAGCAGCAGGTGGAGGTAGGTTCCGGGCATCGTGGTCCCCGTTCTCAATGGCACGGAAGACCGAGGAGGTGCCGGCCGTCGTGCATCAACTCGTGCATGAACATGCCGGTGCGCGAGATCGCGCCCTGATCGAATCCGACCAGGTAGAGAACGAGAAACGCCGCGACGATCACTGCGGCGAGAGCGACTGCGAGTGCGGCGGAGCCGAGCGACTCGGCGGGGGTGTGGACAACAGCCATGACAATCCTCCTGGGATTTCGCGTCCCATTCGATTCCGTCATGTGCCGCGGGAGTTTTCTGGCTTCCGGAGATT
The DNA here is from genome assembly GCF_002215235.1 of Rhodococcus sp. BUPNP1. Taxonomy (NCBI): domain Bacteria; kingdom Bacillati; phylum Actinomycetota; class Actinomycetes; order Mycobacteriales; family Nocardiaceae; genus Rhodococcus; species Rhodococcus sp. BUPNP1. Next base: position 86,727 of record NZ_NERM01000019.1, on the reverse strand, counting down.
TCGACGTCTCCGGTTACAGTGGCGCGACCGCTCCGGTTTCCCACCGGATTGCCTACACCTCGGCACATCTTTACCGACGCACCTTCGCACCGCGCGGTCTGCGATGTCAAGCGGAGAGGACGTAACTGCCGTGACCCGATTGTTCTTCGTCGCACATGCTTCCACGCACGCGACGGAGCAGGCCCGGTTTCCGTGCGACGAGCCGATCTCCGAACGAGGCCGGCGCGAACTCGGACGCGCCGCGGTGCCGGTCGTCGACCGGTGGGTGTGTGCACCGGAGCGACGCGCGGTCGACACGGTCCACGCCTTCGGCGTCCTCGCCGAGATCGACCCGGCGCTGCGCGAGCTCGACTACGGCAGATGGTGCGGGGTGGGGTTGGACGAGCTGCCCGAGAACGACCTGACGATGTGGCTGACCGAGCCGGCGGCGGCACCACACGGCGGCGAGTCCGTCGAGGACCTCATCGACCGGATCGGCACCTGGCTGGCGACGCAGGACGACGGCTACGAACGTGTCGGGGTGGTGACGCACCCCGCGGTCGTGCGAGCGGCAACGGTGTGCGCTCTCGATGCTCCGGCGTCGTCGTTCCGGAGGGTCGACGTGGGACCGCTCGACGTCGTCCGGCTCTACGGCGGGCCGGGCCGATGGACGTTGCGTCCGAATCGATTCGCGCGATGAGCTACCAGGTGACGTCCTTCTCGCACTGCTTGCCGTCGACCGTCGACTCCACCTGGACGGTGGCGTGCTCGAGCCCGTGCGACGACAGCGCGGTGCGCGCCGAGTCGAGGATCCACTGCGGGTCGTGGTCGCTGACGAGATGCACGGTCGCGACGTCCATGCCGGTGGTAAGCGTCCACACGTGCAGGTCGTGCACGCCGCACACGCCGGGCAGCGCGAGCAGGTCGGTGCGCAGGAGGTCGACGTCGAGATGTGCGGGCGAGGTCTGCGTGAGGATGCGCAGCGACTCGGCGGCCAGTCGCAGGGCGCGCGGCACGACCCACAGGGAGATGAGCACACCGACGACGACGTCGGCCAGGCTCCAGCCGAAGATCATGACGAGTGCGCCCGCGATGAGGACGCCGACGGATCCGACGGCGTCGGCGAGCACCTCCATGTAGGCGCCGCGCACCGCGATGCTGTCCTTCGCGTCCGCCCGCAGCATGAGCATCACGACGATGTTGGCGGCCAGTCCCGCGAGGGCGGTGACGATCATGGGCAGGCCGGGGAGTTCGGGGGCGTCGCCGATGCGGTCGATCGCCTCGTAGAAGACCCAGCCGGCGACGCCGAGCAGCAGCACCGCGTTGACCATCGCGGTGAGGACCTCGGCGCGGTGCCAGCCGAAGGTGCGCGACGCCGCACTGCTCCCGCGCCGGGCCAGGATGAGGGCGACCATGCCCATGGACACCCCGACGACGTCGGTGAGCATGTGGCCCGCGTCGGCGAGCAGGGCGAGGGAGCCGATCAGGAGACCGACGAGCGCCTCGAGTACGAAGAACGCTCCGAGGATGCCCAGTGCGAAGGCCATGCGCCGGATGACGGCGCGCGTGGGACCGGCGCCCTGACCGTGACCGTGGCCGACGCCGTGTGAGTGCCCGTGACCCGAACCCATCGAACTCCCTCTCCGAACTTCGGGCCATCGTATGCACGAATGCGCATATGTTTCAACGGCTACGTGCCCGGCGGGGGCGGAAGCGCTTATTCGTCCGGGTCGTAGGCCGGATGTTCGACGGTGGGGGGAAGGGTCGCGATCGCGGTGATCCGCTTGAGTCCGGCGGTCTGCAGCAGGTCGACGATCAGCGACCTCATCTGCGCGAACACCACCGTCGCCGAGACCCCTGCCCCGGCGATGAGGTCGGGATCCATCTTCTTGGCGATGCTGCGCAGCACACGCGCGGCCTCGGCCTGGTCGGGCTGCTCCCCCGGCTCAGCGAGAACCATCTCGCGGAGCACGTCCACCGCATCGGCCACCTCGACGAACCGCTGCACGAGCCGCGGATCGAGGATCTCGTCGTCGCGGACGAGGGTCAGCGACCGGCGCGCGAGCACCCGGATGTTGCGCATCGCGTGGTCGATGGGATCGGCCGCGGAGGTCAGTACCGCCAGCCGGCCCCGGCTGTTCCAGTAGAGCGGCGAGATCCGGCTGATCTCCCGACCGCCCTTGAGGTGGGTGCGCATCGAGTCGATCGCGGGCTGGGTGGCCCGCGCCTGCTTGAGGGCGTCCTCGATCGGTTTCGGGTTGTTCTCGACGAGCCCGGTCTCGACCTTCCTCAGGACCTCACTCGCCGTCGCGAGGATCTCGGCGGCGTTGCGCCGGGCACGTCGCACCGGATGGGTGGGGATCATGGCGACGACCGCGATCCCCGTGAGACCACCGACCAGGGCGTCGACCATGCGGTCGGGCCCACCGGTGCCACCGGGTGGCAGCAGCGTCGCCACGAGCACCGCGGAGTTCCCGGCCTGCATCGCGAAGATCGGGCCGCTGTTCAACGCGACCGCCGTACTCATCGCGATCGTCACGACGAGCGCGATCTGCCACGGTCCGCTGCCGATCAGCGAGACGAGCAGGTCGCCCACGCCGATCCCGACGGTCACACCGCAGACGAGTTCGACGGAACGCCGCAACCGGGCGCCGAGGCCGAGCCCGAGGGAGACGACTGCCGCGATGGGCGCGAAGAAGGGCTGTTGGTGCCCGACCAGATCCTTCGCGACCCACCACGCCAGACCCGCCGCCAGCGCGCACTGCACGATCGGCAGCGCCGATGAGCGCAGCCGTTCGAACGAGTCGGTCAGGCGTTTACGAGCTCCCTGACGGGTGGGTCGACGCCGGGTCGCCGCGGACAGTCTGTTCGATACAGACATGTACGGCGGCGGCTATTCGACGCCGAGTTCTTCCGCTGCCCGCGGGTCGCAGTCCTCGAGCAGGTCCAGGCAGCGGGCGTGCTCGTCCGACTCACCGATGGTCCGGGCGGCCCGGGCGAGCACGGCGACGCAGCGCAGGAAGCCGCGGTTGGGTTCGTGGCTGTAGGGCACGGGACCGAAACCCTTCCAGCCGTTGCGGCGCAGCTGGTCGAGGCCGCGGTGGTATCCGGTGCGTGCGTAGGCGTAGGCCTGGATCGTCTCGCCACTGTCGAGTGCGGCCTCGGCGAGGTACGCCCATGCGATCGAGGCGGTGGGATGGTCGGCTGCGACCTTCGCCGGGTCCTCGTTGTTCAGCAGGGCCGACTCCGCGTCGTCGTCGCCGGGGAGAAGGGTGGGCTGCGGTCCGAGAAGATCACCGAAAGACGTCATGGGGTCATTCTGCCCTTCCGTCGTGAAGGCTCGATAGAGTCCCCGGGTAACCGCAGGCCGTCGAGCGAGGTGCAGCACGTTGTCGGACCCGAAGAACGAAGAGTCACCCGAGCAGACTTCGACGACCCCTCCTGTCGAAACACCGGCCGAGGGCACGGAGAACGAACCCGCCGTCGAACCGGCGACGGCCGAGGAAGCAGCGGCCGAGAATGCGGCGCCCGAGGAAGCAGCGTCCGAGAAAGCCGAGGAGGCCGACGAGCCGGCGGAGCAGGTCTCCGAGGAACCGGAGAAGCCGACCACCGAGGCGGCGTCCGCTGATGCCGACGCGAGCAGCGACAAAGCAGAGCAGGCCGACGAGCCCAAGCAGGCTACGGACGAGAGCATCACCACGGACGAGACCGTGGCGCTTCCCGTCGTCGAACCGGAGACCACCGAGTCCCGTCCGGCCACCGAACCGGAACCCACGCCCACACCCGAGCCCGAGGCCACCTCCGCCGCCGACGCGCCCACCGTGCAGATCCCGGTCCGCAGCCACGTGCCCAAGGCGCCGCCGCAACGCATCGTGCCGCGCGGTGAGGAACCGCCGGTGCAGCCCGAGCCTGCCCGCGTCGCCGTCCAGCCCACGCCCACGCGCATCCCGCCGGCCCGCGACAAGAGCCGCGGACGCTGGCTGATGGCCGCCGGAGCAGCAGCCGTGCTGGTGGTCGTCGCGATCGTCGCGGCCGGGGTGTTCGTGTTTATGAAGGACCGCGCCGACAACTCCCCCGAGAGCCGGATCCGCTCGAGCATCGACACCTTCGTCGGAGCACTCGAATCGGGCGACCTCGCGACCTTGCAGGAGTCGACCTGCGGAGCGCTCTCCGACTTCTACGAGACGGTCGATCCGGAGAACTTCCGCGACATCCACCGGCTCGCCGTCGAGCAGGGCGAGATCCCGGTGATCACGAGCGTCGACCGCATCCAGATCACCGACGGCACCGCCATCGCGCAGGTCACCGCGCACACGGTGAACAATCCCGCCGATGTCACCGACCGCACCTTCGACCTCACGCTCGACGGTGAGCAGTGGAAGGTCTGCAGCGAATAACGGGACGACAGCAACCACGAGTGTGCAGAAATCGTCGTTCGCCTTCGGCGTGTCGCGACGATTTCTGCACACCGCAGGGACGACGAAGGGCGCCGACGAGAACGTCGGCGCCCTTCGGGTATCGGTAGGTATTACTTGGCCGAGACCGAGCGTCCCGCCGACTTGAGGTCGTTGCAGGCCTCGATGACACGCTGCGTCATGGACGCCTCGGCCTTCTTGAGGTAGCTGCGCGGGTCGTAGGTCTTCTTGTTGCCGACCTCGCCGTCGATCTTGAGCACACCGTCGTAGTTGCTGAACATGTGTGCCGCGATCGGGCGGGTGAACGCGTACTGCGTGTCGGTGTCGACGTTCATCTTCACGACGCCGTAGCTCAGCGCCTCGTCGATCTCCGACTTCAGCGAGCCCGAGCCGCCGTGGAAGACGAGGTCGAACGGCTTCGAACCCTCGGGCAGACCCAGCTTCTTCGACGCGGCGGCCTGACCCTCGGCGAGGACGGACGGCTTGAGCTTGACGTTGCCCGGCTTGTAGACGCCGTGGACGTTGCCGAAGGTCGCGGCGAGCAGGTACTGGCCCTTGTCGGCGCCGAGCGCGTCGACGGTCTTCTCGAAGTCCTCGACCGTGGTGTAGAGCTTGTCGTTGATGGCGTTCTCGACGCCGTCCTCTTCACCGCCGACGACGCCGATCTCGATCTCGAGGATGATCTTCGCGGCCTTGGCGGCAGCGAGGAGCTCCTGCGCGATCTCGAGGTTCTCGTCGATCGGGATGGCCGAGCCGTCCCACATGTGCGACTGGAACAGCGGGTTCTGTCCGTTGTTCACGCGCTCCTGCGAGATCGCGATGAGCGGACGGACGAAGCCGTCGAGCTTGTCCTTCGGGCAGTGGTCGGTGTGCAGGGCGATCGTCACGTCGTACTTCTCGGCGACGACGTGAGCGAACTCGGCGAGTGCGACGGCACCGGTGACCATGTCCTTCACGCCCAGGCCCGAGCCGAACTCGGCGCCACCGGTCGAGAACTGGATGATGCCGTCGCTGCCGGCGTCCGCAAAGCCCTTGATGGCGGCGTTGATCGTTTCGGACGACGTGCAGTTGATGGCCGGGAACGCGAAGGAGTGCTCCTTCGCGCGGGCGATCATCTCGGCGTAGACCTCGGGAGTCGCGATAGGCACAGCGGCTGTCCTCCAGATGAGAGTCGATCGGCATCCCACCGGGGTGTGGTGGGTGCCCGGGTTGTCCCTGCAGTATGTCAAGTGACACGCCTCCTCGATACTCGGGCCGTCCCGCGCCCGATGCCGGGATTCGGGGACAGGTGGACCCCGCCGGTACCCTGGACCGCGTGACTGTGTTCGAAGCCTCGGAGTCCGTGACCAATCTGGCCCTGATGCCGGGGTTTCTGGATCCGGTCAATCTGCTCAATTCGTTCGGAACCTGGATGCTCATCGGGCTGCTGCTCGTGGTCTTCATCGAGTCCGGACTGCTGTTCCCGCTGCTCCCGGGCGACTCGCTGCTGTTCACCGCGGGTCTGATCGCGGCGGCCAAGTCGGCGGAGGTCGAGCCGTTCGCCCCGCTGTGGGTGCTGATGGTGACGATCCCGATCGCGGCCGTCCTCGGCGACCAGGTCGGTTACCTCATCGGCGCGAGGGGCGGCACCAGGCTGTTCAAGCCCGATGCGAAGCTCTTCAAGCAGGCCTACATCGACGAGGCGCACCAGTTCTTCCTGCGCCACGGTCCCGCGATGATCTTCCTGGCACGCTTCGTGCCGATCGTGCGCACCTACGCTCCGCTCGTCGCGGGCGCCGCGAAGATGCCCTACCGCGTGTTCATCGTCTACAACGTCCTCGGCGGCATCGTGTGGGGCGCGGGTGTGACGCTGCTCGGCTATCTGCTGGGCCAGATCACGTTCATCGCCGACAACATCGACATCATCTTCCTGGGCATCGTGTTCGTCTCGGTGATCCCGATCATCACCGAGGTCGGCAAGCGCGTGCTCAGCTCGCGTCGTGCGGCCAAGAACGGTGAGGCGCCGGCCGCCGAGGCCGAGCCCGCGACGATGCCGATCAACCGCATCGAGAGCAAGTAGGAACGGTCCTCACACCGCAGAAGGTGGATTCCGCCCGTCGAACGAACGGGCCGGGATCCACCTTCTTCCGTTTCAGGACCGCGAGGCGGCTGCAGATTCAGGACCGCGAGGCGGCGACGGCGTAGGCGGCCTCCATGAGCATCCACCCGCCGAGCTGCACCGACATGTCGCGTTCGGCGACGGCCGACTCACGGACGGTGCCGCCCGCGAACCGGGCGATCGAGGTGCCCAGGCCCGGTAGCCGCGCCTGCTTCGACCAATCACGGCCGAAGACGGGCAACTCCTCGACCTGCAGCCGGTTCTCCCAGGCGGCCTCCGCCGACGCCAGCACGATCCGTGCCGCGACGTTGCGGGCGCGGATGTCGTCGCCGTCGACGACGGGCAGTGTCGTGGCGACCATCGCGAGATAGCGGGCCAGGATCCCGTTGAACAGTCCCCCGTCGCCGCCTCCCCCGCCGGTGACGACGCTGCGTTCGGTGAGGTGGTCGTCGACCGCGGCGACGAGCGCGTGGACCCTGCGACGATGCCGCGGGTCGTCGAGCTGCAGGGCGAGTTCGGTCTCGAGGCCGAGCGTCACCCCCTGGCAGTAGCTGTAGATCGCGCGTTCGTGCACACCGTCGCGGATGCCGTCCAGGACGAGACCCGTCTCGGGGTCGAGCAGCACCTCATGGATCCAGTCGGCCATCTCCTCGGCGCGGTAGACCTTGCCGGTGCGGGCGAGCAGCAGCGCCGCCGGACCGTTGGCGGGGGCGTTGAAGAAGTTGTCCCGTCGACGCCACGGGATGCCGCCGCCGTGCTCGGGTTGCCAGGCGTCGACGAGTTCGTCGACGAGGGTCGCGATCGCGCCGCGGTGGTCGACGTAGAGATGCCGTTCGGCCCGTTCCAGCGACAGGCCGAGCCACGCCATGTCGTCGTAGTAGTTGTTGGTCCAGCCGGTGAGGTTGCGGATGCGGTGGGTGCGCGCGAGCCGCACGACACGGCGCCGGCGGCGCGGGGTGGCGTCGCGCTCGGCGGCGTCGACGGCGGTGTCGATCAGGTGCGCCTGCCACCAGTAATGCCAGGAGAGGAACAGTCGCTCGCGTCGGACGGCGGGCCATCCGACCACCCCGAGCGCGGTGCCGGGCAGGGCCCAGAGACGACGGATGTGCCGCGACACGATCGCACCCTCTGCGGCGTCGGCCCGCTGCGACCACCGGGCGGCTTCGACTCCGTCCGAACGCTGTCCTGCTGCGGTGTTCATCACCCTCCACACTGCCCGACCGGCGGCCGTCCCGACGACGGTCCGCGCGACTTTCATCCCGGAATGCGGGGCAGGTGTTACCAGGCGTCCGAGAAATCGGCGTGCTGCCGGATCCACGCGTGCATCGCGATCCCCGCGGCCACACCCGCGTTGATGGACCTCGTGGAGCCGAACTGGGCGATGGAGACCGTCATCGACGCGACGTTGCGGGCCGCTTCGGTGACGCCGGGTCCCTCCTGCCCGAACAGCAGCAGGCAGCGGCGCGGCAGGGTCGCCGTCTCCAACCGGACCGAGCCGGGGGTGTTGTCCACCGCGACGATCTCGAGGTCCTGCTCGGCCGCCCATGCGACGAGCGCATCGACGTCGGGGTGGTGGAGCAGATGCTGGTAGCGGTCGGTGACCATCGCTCCGCGCCGGTTCCATCGGCGTCGTCCGACGATGTGCACGGTGCCCACGGCGAACGCGTTGGCGGTGCGGACGACCGTTCCGATGTTCGCGTCGTGCGCGAAGTTCTCGATGGCGACGTGCAGCGGGTGCCGGCGACGGTCGATGTCCGCGACGATCGCCTCACGGGTCCAGTAGCGGTAGGCGTCGACGACGTTGCGTCGGTCGCCGTGGGCGAGCAGTTCGGGATCGTAGCGCGGATCGGTCGGCGGCTCGGTGCCGAACTCCTCGATCCACGGTCCGACGCCGTGCGGGTGTTCACCCCACTCGGTGGGGCCTGCCACGTCCTCGACGGCCGGTTCGGAATGCGTGTCGGTCACCGTCAGAACGTCTCGTTCGAACCTGCGGCGACGCGGAAACCGTGACCGGTGGCGTCGTTGGTGCAGGTCACGTCGGCTGCGGTGGTGGCGCAGGTGTAGCCGAGCTGCGACAGCGGCGATCCCGGCGGCAGTGCGGGGCTCGCCCCGTCGGGTGAGAGGTAGACCGGTCCGCCGGAGCACACGAACTCCCCTTCACCGGAGTCCTGCACGCGGATGCCGAGTCCCCAGTTGACCATGCAGTCCTCGGGGCGCGGCGGGATCGGATCGGTCGGTCCCTCGCAGCCCGCCTCGGTGCGGGTGGGCAGCCGGACGATGCCGCATTCGAAGGTGCCGTCGGGGCTGCTGAAGTAGTACGACTCGTTGCGCTGGTACTCGACCTGCGCGAGCGGAGCGGGTTCCTCCGTGGAGGTCTCCGGCTCGGGAGCCGGTTCGGTCGTCGAGGGGGTCGTCTCCTCGGTGGTGCTCGGAGCGACCGTCGTGGACGGGGTCGTCGGGGCAGCCGCCGAGGTCGTCGTCGACGTCGCTCCGGAGTCGGCCTCCGGCCCGTCCGCGGAGCCTCCGCATCCTGCGACGAACAGTGCCGCACCCGCGACGACTGCGACCGGCCACATCCGAATTCTCACGCAACACCCTTCCCGACGACGTGCGGGTGTCACTCTATCGAGCGGTGTCAGTGGCCGGTCAGGCGCCGGTTGACCAGGCGATTCATCCATCCGGGCGACACCTGGGCGAGTGTGGCGAGCACGGTCGCCTGCCGGCCCACGGGCCGATGCACGCGTCCCGAGCGCCGCGTGGGGCGGGTCGCGTCGAACACCGCGCGGGCGACATCGTCGGCGCCGAGGTTCACGCCCAGGGAGCGTCGCGAGCCGATGTCCATCCCGTCGACCATGTTCGTGTCGACGAACAGCGGCCACAGTGCCTGCACCTTGATGTCGTGGCGGGCCCACTCGAGTTCGAGTGCTTCGGTCAGGCCGCGCACCGCGAACTTGGTGGCGCTGTAGGTGGCGAGTTCGGGCTGTCCGTAGAGCGCCGACGCCGAGCACATGTTCACGATGTGCGCGCCGGGGGTGTCGCGGAGATACGGGAAGGCCGCGTGGCAACCGAGGACGACACCGGTGACGTTGACGTCGACGAGCTGGCGGTGCCGGCTCGCGGGGATGTCCTCGAACGGCCCGGACGACAGCAGCCCGGCGTTGTTGACGAGGACGTCGAGCCGGCCGTCGGTGCAGAACTCCTCGAGGGCGCGGGTCCACGCGGAGGTGTCGGTGACGTCGAGGGCACCGGTGACGATCCGTCCCGCGGTGATCGAGGCGGCCTCCTCGGCGAGGCTCGCGAGCCCGTCGGTGTCGATGTCGAAGGCACCGACGCGGTAACCGTGACGGGCGAAGAGCAGGGCTGTGGAGCGGCCGATACCGGCGGCGGCTCCGGTGATCACCACGCTGGGAACGGACATGGGATCACCCTAATCGCGGGCGGGAGCCGACGGCGCACAGCGGGGATAGGCTGGGATCGGAGGAGCTGTGAATCGTCGTATCGTCGCCACCGTCGCATTCGTCACCGTGGGATATGTCGTCGTTCTCGCGTTGTGGATGAACCTGTTCCTGCCGATCTCCGAACCCGGCACCGAGGGCTTCCAGGTGGTCTTCCTCGTCAGCCTGTACGGCACCGTGCTCGGCCTGTCGGTGGCGCTCGCAGGTCGCCGCTCGGAGGTCATGCGCCGCATCGAACGCGAGGGCTACGAGGGATGGGCGACCATCCGTTCCGCGACACCGCTCGACATGACCTCGACCGGTCAACTGACGCGGCTCGACCTCGAGCTCACGGTGCCCGGATCGGAACCCTATCGCGGCACGGTCGTCTACGAGGTCGACCGCCGCGACCTGCACCGCTACGTGGCCGGTGAGGTCGTGAGCATCTGGGTGGATCCGCTCGACCGCGACCGGATCGTCCTCTACCCCTAGAGGTCCCGGCTCGTGAGAGCGAGAAGCCCTTCCACGAGCAGCAGCTGGGCCACGACGTAGGTGGCCAGCACGAATCCTTCCGCCGCCGCGCGCGTCTTCTCGTCCTTCAGCAGGGTGCGGCGCACCACGATCGATCCGTCGGACAGCGTGAAGATCAGGCCGCCGAGACCGAGCCAACTGCGCCGGTCGGCACCCGGCACGGGCAGACCCGCGCGCACTCGCGCACCGGGCGCGAGTGCGGGGTCTCCGGCGAGGGTCGCGGTGGTGGCGAGCAGGGCGCCGTATCCGGTCAGCGGCGCGGCCACCGAGCGGTTGCGGGCGGCGAGCAGACCGGCCGCACCGGCCAGAGCCCCGGCACGCTGCACCGCGACCGGCTTCGACACCCGCGCACCACGCCGGACGAGGATGCTCGAGTAGGCGGTCTGCATGACGCCGAAACAGGCTGCACCGCTCAGGATCCGACGGTCCTCGTCGGAGCGGATCATGGCGATGTCGCCGAGGGTGGCGGCCGCGAGACCCGCGACCAGCAGGGCGGTGTCGGCGCGATCGGTGTCGCGGGAGCGGCGCAGCACCCGCACGGCGAGCGCCGGTGCGATGAGCGGTTTGGCGACCCGCTGCAGCGTCTCGTTCCCCGACACTCCCCCGACGACGGTGGCGGCCGACACCGCCGCGAACACCGCGTGCTCGATACCCCACCTCGTGCGACTGAACCAACCCATGCGCGCACAGTACCCGGGAGGGGTCAGCAGCGGCGCGCACCGCCGGACGCCGTGGCGCGCAGGAAGGTCGGCGCCGGAAGATCGCGACGTGCAGCGGCGTGGGCGACGGCCTGTCGCACCGGGTCGACGCGGTCGTCCTCGCACAGCGCGATCGCCGACCCGCCGAAACCGCCGCCCACCATCCGGGCGCCGAGTGCACCGGCAGCGACGGCCGCGTCGACGGCGGTGTCGAGTTCGAGGCAGCTGACCTCGAAGTCGTCGCGCAACGAACGGTGCGACGCATCGAGCAGGGGTCCGAGATCCCGGATCCGCCCTGCCCGCAACAACTCCGCGGCCTCCTGAACTCGGGCGATCTCGTCGATCACGTGCCGGGCGCGGCGACGCAGGACGGGATCGTCGATCGGGTCCGCCGACGAGGCGTCGCGCAGGCTCTCCACACCGAGCAGTCGGGTGGCGTCCTCGACCTCACGGCGGCGCTGCCCGTACTGTCCGTCGGCGAGCTCGTGTCCGGTGCCGGTGTCGACGACCAGCACGGTCAGCCCACGGGCTTCCGCGTCGAACGGGATGTGTTCGCTGCTGCCGTCGGCGAAGTCGAGGAGCAGCGCGTGGCCGAGGCGGGCGTGGAGGGCGATCCGCTGGTCGAGCCCACCCGTGGGAGCACCGGCGTAGTCGTTCTCCGCGCGCACGCACGCCGCGGCGAGCCGGTCACGACCGTCGTCGTCGAGGGGCAACCCGGACAGGTCGGCGAGTGCCACCGCGACCGACGTCTCGAGCGCCGCGGACGACGAGAGTCCCGCTCCCACGGGCACGTCCGATGCGACCGCGATGTCCGCGCCGGTGAATCCCGGCGGGTCGAGCGTCCAGATCACGCCGGCGATGTAGGCGGCCCAGCCGTCGACGTGCCGGTCGCGCAGATCGAGGTCGACGCCGTCGAAACCGGAACTGCGCACGCGCAGCAGATGATCGGAGCGGCGACGTACCGCGACGACGGTGACCTGCGGGATCGCCATCGGCAGGCACAGACCCCCGGCGTAGTCGACGTGCTCACCGATGAGATTGACGCGCCCGGGAGCGCACCAGCAGCCCTCGGGTTCGGTGCCGAACTCGGCCGCGAACAGTGCGCGGGCGGTCGCTGCGAGTGTCATGGCGCCACCTCGCGAAGGCGTTCGGCGATCCGTTCGGGGGTGGTGTCGCTGATCCACGCGCCCATCGCGGATTCGGATCCGGCGAGATATTTCAGCTTGTCCGGGGCCCGCCGCAACGAAAAGATCTGGCAGAACAGCCGCACGTCCCCGCGAGGTGCACCGACCGGTGCCTGGTGCCAGGCGGCGATGTAGGGGGCGCGGTCGACACCGGGGAAGAACCGGTCGACGCGGCCGAGCAGGTCGCGCTGGACGGCGGCGAGTTCGTCGCGTTCGTGTTCGTCGAGGGCGGCGAGATCCGGGACGTCGCGGTGCGGGACGAGGTGCACCTCGACGGGCCAGCGCGCCGCGGCGGGAACATAGGCCGACCACGCGTCGCCGGAGACCACGAGCCGGGTGCCCGCGCGTCGTTCGGCGTCGAGAATATCGCCCTGCAACGACCTGCCGGTCCGCCCGCGATGCTCGCGGGCGCGGTCGAGCAGGGCCTGCGAGCGCGCCGGGACGAACGGATAGGCGTAGATCTGTCCGTGCGGATGCTGCAGTGTCACACCGATTTCCACACCCCGGTTCTCGAAACAGAAGACCTGCTCGACATCCGGCAGCTGCGACAGCGCGGCGGTGCGGGCGGCGAGCGCATCGATGACGGTACGCGCCCGCGGCATGGAGAGGTCGGCGAACCGGGCGTCGTGGTCGGGGGTGAACGCGACGACCTCGCAGCGGCCGGTCGCCGGTCGTCGTGGCCACAGACCCTCGTCGTCGACGAGATCCTCACCGGCCGAGGGCGCCCCGAGCGACGGGAAACGGTTCTCGAACACGACGACGTCGTAGTCGTCGGCCGGGATCTCGGTGCACGCGTCGGCCCTGCTCGGACACAGCGGGCAGTCGACGGCCGACGGCAGGAAGGTGCGATCCATGCGGTGGGCCGCGAAGGTGACCCACTCCCCCGTCAGCGGGTCGCGGCGCATCTCGGAGGTCGCCGCGACCGGCGGCAGGTCGCGGCGGTCGTGGAGGTCGCGGGTCGCGGCACCGGAGACGAACGGCTCGGTGTCGTCGAAGTAGATCAGTTCCCGGCCGTCCGCGAGATGCGTGACGGTCTGCCGGACCCGCGCCCCCACGCGGCTACTTGTCGTCCAGACCCAAGTCGGCGAGGCCGAGCAGGGAACGGTACTCGACGCCTTCGGCGGCGATGACCTCGTCGGCGCCGGTCGCGCGGTCGACGACGGTCGCGACACCCACGACGATGGCACCGGCCTCGCGCAGCGCCTTGACGGCGGTGAGCGGCGAGTTGCCGGTGGTGGTGGTGTCCTCGACGACGAGCACGCGCTTGCCGGTGACGTCCGGTCCCTCGATCTGCCGCTGCATGCCGTGTGCCTTGGCGGCCTTGCGGACGACGAAGGCGTCGATGGGTCGTCCGGGGGCGTGCATGACGGCGAGAGCGACGGGGTCGGCACCCATGGTCAGGCCGCCGACGGCGTCGAAGTCCCAGTCGGAGACGAGTTCGCGCAAGAGCTTGCCGATCAGCGGGCCGGCCTTGTGGTGCAGGGTCGCGCGGCGCAGGTCGACGTAGTAGTCGGCTTCCTTACCGGACGACAGGGTCACGCGGCCGTGCACCACCGCCAGCTCGCGTACCAGTGCTGCCAGTTCGTCGCGGTCACTCATTGCGTCCTCACCCGTCGTTCGGCGGCGCGACGCCGGTGCGGTCGCGCTCGTGTCGGGGAACGAGCCTAGTCGCTGCGGGTCGCAGGTCAGGCAGCGACGGTGTCGGAGGTCGCCTCGGACTCCGACCGGACGTCGTTCTCGACAACCTTCGCATCGACGGTCTCGTGCCTGCGGGCCGGCTCGGATGCGGCGACGGGCGCGGGCGCCTCGAACAGCACGACCGGGCCGACGGCCGCGAGCTTCGCGAACAACGACGTGGGGAATCGGCCGACCGCGGTGTTCAGGGCGCCGCCGAGGTCGTTGTGTACGCGGACGGCTCCGGCGATGCGCTGCTCGCGGGTCTGCAGTTCCCGGGCGACCCGGATGAACGGCCAGTGGTTGACCCCTTCGAGTCCACCGATCAACTCGTGGAGCGTCGCGGACAGCGCGTTCTCCGCACCGGCGCGCTCGGTGAGGCCGAGTCGCTGGTCGCGCACGCCGATGGCGAGCGAGCGGGCGCCGACGACGGGCCGGATGCGCTCACGTTCGACGCCGGCACCGGCCGACGCCGCGATGAGCGCGGGCACGAGATCGTAGCGGTCGTCGAGTTCGTGGAGGAGCAGGCGCAGGCTCTCCCGGTGGCGTTGCTGCAACGTCCGAAGACGGCGCACGCCTGTGCGCAACCACAGCACCACCGTAACCACGACAGCAACACAGAGCACCACAGCCACAGACGTCACGCGCAGAAATGTACCGAGCGCACGAATCGCGTCGAAGACTGCACCCGGCGTGTCCTACACGGTGTATCCGTACCGTGATCTGGCAACGCCCGCCGTCAGTTCGTCCGGCGACGATCAGGTGCGGCCGCGACCGTTGCCGAAGGTGTTGGTCAGCTTCCGCACGAGGTTCTGCGGCACCAGTCGTCCCGCCGTGGCGAGCACCTTGTACTGCAGCCCGGGGATGCTGCGGACCTTGCCCTTGTCGAGGTCGGCGAGCGAGGTGCGCACCACCTGGTCGACGTCGAGCCACATCAGGTTCGGGGTGGACGACATGTCGATCCCGGCGCGCTGGTGGAACTCGGTGCGCACGAAGCCGGGGCACAGTGCCTGCACCCGTACGCCCGTGCCGGCGAGGCCACCGGCCAGCCCTTCCGTGAACGACACGACATAGGCCTTGCTGCCGGAGTAGGTGGAACCGCGCCCGGGCAGCAGACCGGCCACGCTCGCGACGTTGACGATGTCGCCCCGGCCCGCCTCGATCATCGACGGGAGCGCGGCACGGGTGAACGCGACGACCGAGGTGACGTTGACGTCGAGCTGTGCCTGCAGCAGCGCCGGATCGGCGGTCCAGAACTCGCCGGTCGTGCCGAAGCCGGCGTTGTTGACGAGCATGTCGACACCGCGACCGAGTCGTTCGACGACGAGATCGCGACCGTCGGCGCTCGCCAGGTCGGCGACGATGATCTCCGATGCCGCCCCGAACTTCTGCTTCAGCTCGGCGGCGAGTTCGTCGAGGGCGGGACGGGTGCGGGCGACGAGCACGAGGTCGTAACCGCGACTCGCGAGGGTGCGGGCGAAACCCGCACCGATTCCCGAGGTGGGGCCGGTCACGAGCGCGACAGGGCGGGCGGAAGTCATGGCCGCCACACTAACGACACGCGACGCGCGCGACCACCTCTCGAGGATCTACCTCAGTGACAATTCTCGGCGTTCCGCCTCAGTGACGGGCGGAGGGCCGTCCCGGATCCTGCGACCCCCGGTCGAGTTCCTCGGGTTCGACGACGGGCGGCAGCACGTGGAGGATGCCCGACAGCCGCGCGACGGTCTCGATGGCCGAGTCCCATTCGCGTCCGGTGCTGCCGATGGGGATCGAACCGAGCGTCCACTCGCCTTCGCTCCACAGCATCTGCACGTGGTCGGGGATGGACTCGGTGAACGCGACCATCCGCTGGTCGCACACGCGGCGTGCGATCTCGAGGTCGGTGGCGAAGACGATGCGCGGCCCGATCGAACCGAGCAGGTTCATGTCGGGATCCTTCGGCGGCGGCGTCGACTTGAGCCGCAGATCGATGTCGACGTCGGAGCCGACCTTGCGGCGGACCGCGATGATCGTCGCGGTCTCCTCGATGTCGAACAGGACGAACTCCTCGCCGCGGCGAACCCCGCGGACGATGTCGATCGCGCCGAGATATTCCTGCTTGGCGAGCGCCGCGCGGTGCCAGGTGGACGGCAGGTGGTCCTCGGCGGAGGTGTACTTGTAGCCCTGCGCCTTGGCCCAGATCTCCCGGATACGACCCGACTGTTCCCGCCGCGTCCGGTCGACGTAGAGCAGCGCGACCGCACCCAGCAGTGCGACCGCGGCCAGAGAGAACCACATGACAGTCATCGTCGAGTCAGCCTAGCGGGTCAGCGGCCCGAACCACCGAAGGATGGGAGGGACGCGCTGACGACGGTCTCGGCGGTCATCCGTCCCTGCTCGACGGCACTGCCGGTCGCCACGGCGGTCGCTCCGACCTCGAGGCTGTCGGCGGTGTTGCCGGTCAGGGTGATGATCTCGGTGTCGGGGGTGAGGACGACGGTGACCGTCGAACCACCGATGACGCCGAGGGTGATGCTGCCGCCGTCGTTCGCGGTGATCGTGCCCACGACCGCGCCCGCGTCGCCCATGACCTCGCCGAGTCCGCCGGGGATCCGGTCGAGCGGCAGTCCCGGTGTGGTCGGTTCGGGTGCCGGCGGGAGAGTCGCCGTCGGCGGGGGCGCGACGGTGGCCGGGGCGCGATCCGACGCGACCCGCGAGGTGGAGTCGTCGGGCCGGCTGAGCAGGAACCCGATGGTGCCGCCGAGCGCGATGAGGACCACCGCGGCGAGCGCGATCAGTCCCCAGCGCGGGCCGCGCGGCTTCCCGGCATCCGCGCCGGGTACCGGACCCGTGGGTGGCTGCCCGGGGATTCCGTGCCCCGGCGTTCCCGGTCCCGGGTTCATCGCCGTCTGCGGGTTACCGGGGTCGTATCCGGGGAGCACCTGTGTGGGCTGATAGCCGTGCGGGGGCGGGTAGCCCGGCCGAGGCGGATACGGCTGTTGCAACGAAGGACCCTGGGGGGAGGGATAGGCCTGGGTGGGCTGGTACTCGCTCCCCTGCGCGCCCCACTGCTCGTAGCGGGTGTACGCCACCGTCGGGTTGGTGACCGGCCGCCCGTACGCCTCGGTCGGGTCGTCGGTGTGCAGCACGCGGGTCGCGTCGTCGTCCGTCCCGTTCGACGACTCGTCGAGTGCGTAGGCCCGTTCCTGCGGGGTGCGCGGATCCTGGGGATTCGTCATAACGCCTTCCAGAGTAGGCGCGCGCGGCCCCGGCGGCTCCTGCCACCGAGACCGCGCACGGGTGCCGTCAGGCGCTGATCACGAGGTGGTCGCCGTCCTCGCTGACGCCCACGTGGACGGTGTCTCCGTCCTTGATCTCACCGGCGAGCAGCTTCTTGGCGAGCTGGTCGCCGACCGCCTGCTGGATCAGGCGGCGCAACGGACGTGCACCGTACTGCGGGTCGTAGCCGCGTACCGCCAGCCAGAACCGCGCGGTGTTCGAGACGTCCAACGTCAGTCGCCGTGCCGACATGCGGTCGGCGAACTGGTCGAGCTGGATGTCGACGATCTTCTCGAGCTGCTCCTCCGAGAGCGGGTCGAAGATCACGACGTCGTCGAGCCGGTTGATGAACTCCGGCTTGAACGCCGCCCGCACCGCCGCCATGATGTGCTCCCGATCGCCACCCGCACCGAGGTTCGACGTGAGGATCAGGATGGTGTTGCGGAAGTCGACCGTGCGCCCCTGGCCGTCGGTGAGACGACCGTCGTCGAGCACCTGCAGCAGCGTGTCGAAGACGTCCGGGTGGGCCTTCTCGACCTCGTCGAACAGCACCACCGTGTAGGGGCGGCGCCGCACGGCCTCGGTCAGCTGACCGCCGGCCTCGTAGCCGACGTAGCCCGGAGGCGCACCGACGAGGCGTGCCACCGAGTGCTTCTCGCTGTACTCGGACATGTCGATCCGCACCATGGCGCGTTCGTCGTCGAACAGGAAGTCGGCGAGCGCCTTCGCCAGCTCCGTCTTGCCGACACCGGTCGGGCCGAGGAACAGGAAGGACCCTGTCGGACGGTTCGGGTCGGCGACACCGGCACGTGCACGACGCACCGCGTCGGAGACGGCCTGCACCGCGACGTCCTGGCCGACGACCCGCTTGCGCAGTTCGTCCTCCATCCGCAGCAACTTGGCGGTCTCGCCCTCGAGCATGCGGCCGGCGGGGATGCCGGTCCATGCCGCGACGACGTCGGCGACGTCGTCCGGGCCGACCTCCTCCTTGAGCATCAGGTCGCCACCGGCGGTGGTACCCGACGCGGCGGCTGCCGCCTCGAGCTTCTTCTCCAGCTCGGGGATGCGGCCGTAGCGCAGCTCGGCCGCCTTGCCGAGGTCGCCGTCGCGTTCGGCGCGTTCCTCCTCACCGCGCAGGGATTCGAGCTGTTCCTTGATCTCCCGCACGGAGTCGATCGCGGTCTTCTCGTTCTGCCAGCGCGTGGTGAGCTGGTTGAGCTTCTCCCGCTCGTCGGCGAGTTCGGCGCGCAGCTTCTCGAGGCGTTCCTTCGAGGCCTCGTCGCTCTCCTTCTGCAACGCCATCTCCTCGATCTCGAGGCGACGGACGATGCGTTCGACGGTGTCGATCTCCTCGGGACGCGAGTCGATCTCCATCCGCAGGCGCGAGGCCGCCTCGTCGACGAGGTCGATGGCCTTGTCGGGCAGGAAGCGCGAGGTGATGTACCGGTCGGACAGCGTCGCCGCCGCGACGAGCGCGGAGTCGGTGATGCGCACGCCGTGGTGCACCTCGTAGCGCTCCTTGAGGCCGCGCAGGATGCCGACGGTGTCCTCGACACTCGGCTCCCCCACCAGAACCTGCTGGAAGCGGCGTTCGAGGGCCGCGTCCTTCTCGATGTACTTGCGGTACTCGTCGAGGGTTGTGGCACCGACCAGCCGCAGCTCACCGCGGGCGAGCATCGGCTTGATCATGTTGCCGGCGTCCATCGCCGACTCGCCGGTCGCGCCGGCACCGACGATGGTGTGGAGCTCGTCGATGAAGGTGATGATCTGCCCGGCCGATTCCTTGATCTCGTCGAGCACGGCCTTGAGGCGTTCCTCGAACTCGCCGCGGTACTTCGCGCCCGCGACCATCGAGCCGAGGTCGAGGGAGATGACGGTCTTGCCGCGCAGCGACTCGGGGACGTCCCCGGCGACGATGCGCTGAGCGAGGCCCTCGACGATGGCGGTCTTGCCGACACCCGGCTCACCGATGAGGACCGGGTTGTTCTTGGTCCTGCGGGAGAGCACCTGGACGACACGGCGGATCTCGTTGTCGCGACCGATGACCGGGTCGAGCTTGCCTTCGCGCGCCCGCGCCGTCAGATCGGTGGAGTACTTCTCCAGGGCCTGATAGCTGGCCTCGGGATCGGCGGAGGTCACGCGGCGGTTGCCGCGGACGGTCGTGAAGGCGTCGCGCAGGGCGGCCGGCGTCGCGCCGTGCCCGGCGAGGAGCTTCGCGACGTCGGAGTCGCCACCGGCGAGGCCGACGAGGACATGCTCGGTGGAGACGAATTCGTCGGTGAGTTCGGTGGCGAGTTTCTGCGCCGCGGTCATGGCCGCAATCGCCTCACGCCCGAGCTGTGGCGTGGTGGTCGCACCACTGGTCTGCGGAAGGCGACGGACGAGGTCCTCGGCTTCCCTGCGGACCGCGGCCGGGTCGACGCCCACCGCTTCGAGCAGCGGGCCGGCGATGCCGTCGGTCTGGTCGAGCAGTGCCACGAGCAGGTGTGCCGGACGGATCTCCGGGTTGCCCGCAGCGGACGCCGACTGAAGTGCGGCGGTGAGTGCGGCCTGGGTCTTGGTCGTCGGATTGAACGAGTCCACTGCGCGCCCCTTTCTTTCTCGGTGCACTCCACGCGCAGGCGAGTGCCCCATGTCGATTCTGCAGCCGATTCCCTGCATCGGGCAGGTCTCGGTGATGTCGAATTCTTCAACTGATCGTAAGTTGAGTTTGTTCCACTCAACTTTCCTGAGTGTAGTGACTCTGATCACAAACCGCTCGCAGGTTGTGACGGACCCGGCGGTCAGTGGCCGGGCGCCCTGCAACCGACTACAGTGGCGGCGTTCGCGCAGCACGGATACAGGGAGGATGGCGTGGAGGCTTTCGCCATCGCCCGGGTTCAGCTCAGCTTCGCGTCGATCATCGCCACCCCCACCGGAGCCGAACGGTTCGCGACGGCGTTCTACACCGCCATGTGGAGCGAGTCCACCGGCATCCGCTCACTGTTCCCCGCCGGCATGGAGTCGATGCGGCAGCGTTTCGCGACCGCGGTCGGCTGGGTCGTCGCCCGCCTCCACGAGCCGGGCACCGTCGACAGGTTCCTCGCCCAGCTCGCGCGCGACCACCGGAAGTACGGGGTCGAGCCGCTGCACTACCGCGTCGCGGGCAACGCACTGCTCGCCGCGGTCCGCGAATGCACTCCCCTGATCCTGTGGACGGCCGCGCTCGAACGCACATGGGCCGAGGTCGTCGACGGGGTCGTCGAGACGATGGCGACCGCCGCGGCCACCGACGACCTGCCCGCCTCGTGGGGCGCCACCGTCGTCGGCCACGAACGCGTGCTCCCCGATCTGGCGATCATCCGGCTCGAGGCCGACAGCCCGATCCCCTACTACGCGGGCCAGTACATGAGCGTGCAGATCCCGCAGCGCCCGCACATGTGGCGGTACCTGTCCGCTGCGATTCCCCCGAATCCGTACGGGCAGATCGAATTCCATGTCCGCCGGGTCTCCACCGGATGGGTGAGCCCCGCGCTCGTCGGCGAGACCGCCGTCGGTGACCGATGGACGATCGGCCCACCGCTCGGCGGCCTGCACGTCGACCGTGAGAGCGGCCAGGACGTGCTGATGATCGCGTCCGGCACCGGCCTCGCGCCGATGCGCGCCCAGATCATGGAGATGGCGATGCGCGGCGACAACCCGCGCGTCCACCTGTTCTACGGCGGCAAGTATCCGTGCGATCTGTACGACCTCGAGACGCTGTGGCAGATCGCCACGACCAACCCATGGCTGACCATCGTGCCGGTGCTCGAGGAGAAGGAGAACCCTTGGTGGCACCCGGTTCCCGTGAAGGAACCGCCCACCGGCCTCAACCGGCCGATGTACGGCAAGCTCGGTAAGGTCGCCGGGCAGTTCGGCCCGTGGGCCGACCGTCAGATCCAGATCGCCGGGTCGCCGTCGATGATCCGCACGACGCTGTACGCGCTGTCGGCAGCGGGAACGCCGCGTCAGAACATCAGCTTCGACCCGCTCTGATCTGCTTGCGCAGCTTCCGTGCTGCGAGAACGTTCCGCGTCAGCGAGATGGGGTTCGGTGGCACCCATCCGGCCTGCTTCGCCATTCCGAGATCGTCGCGTACGGCCCAGTGCTCGACCACCTTGCCGTCGGCCACCCGCAGCCAATGGGTCTGCCGCACCGAGAACCGCTTCCCCGTGGGCGCGAACACCTGATCGACGCGCCCGTACTCGTCGTAGGTCACGAACGGACCTTCGTGCCGGGCCGACATGACGGAGTCGACGACGACGAGACCGTCCTCCTCCACGACGTGCCTCACCTCGAACCTCAGGTCCGCGAAGGCCTCGCGCAACCACAGTGCAGTCGCGAAGAAACCCTCGGGCCCCGGCGCTCTCGCGGCCGGCGGTTCGTCCTTCGCCTCGTGGTTGACCGCATCGGCGGACACCACCTCCTCGAAGACGCTGCGGTCACCGTCGACCATGATCATCATGGACCGCACGGCGAGAGCCCTCTTCTCCTCCGAACCGAGTTCCGAGGTGGACGCCGGAGTGGAATGTTCGATCTTCACGGCACTCTCCTGCCTGTGAAACGAGACGATCGACCCCCGGTTCGAGTATGAACCGGCCGGTCGGGAAGTCAACGCCGCAGGAGAAGGGAAACGGTGGCTACATCCGCTGCGCCGCGACCGCCCGCGCGAACTCCGGATGCGCCTGCGAGATGACGAGTTCCGAACCGTCCTCGGCCACGGACATTCCCAGCGACGCCCGCTTCGGTTCGAGCACCCGCAGGGCGACGTAGATCGGGAGGAACGACAGACCGAAGACACTGAGCAGCGCGAGACCGTAGATCTTGGGAGCGCCCTGCACGAGCGCGAACACCAGCGCGAGGAAGATGACGCCGAGGACCGTGCAGGTCGCGGCGGCGGCGATCTGCCACCGCGTGCGGACGGCGACGCAGCGAGCGCACACAGGCCAGTCCACCGCGGCGACCTGCACCGTGTAGGCGGCCTCGAGCGCCGAACCGAACCGGTTCGATCCCTGGCGGGGCTCCGACGCGTCGGCCGCGACCGTCACCCGGACACGTCCGGTCTCGGGCTCTCCGTGGCGCGGGCAGATCGGGGGGATGGGATCGATCGGTCGCATCGAACCGTCTCCGAGCGTGCTCGTCGCTCCCGAGCCCGGATACTCGACTGCCAACCGCACCTCGACCCGCTGGGCGTCCCCGTTCACCATGCGAGGGAGTATGTCAGGCCGCACTCCCCGGTGAAAGCCGAGGATCTATCGGCCGCGTCGCCTCTCCGTCTCGGCCACGAAATTCGGGTGGGCGTACGCGACAACGAGGGCCGACCCGTCGATCGGAGCCTCGAAACCCCACCAGCCCTGACGCATCTGTCTGACGAAGATCGCCGGGGTCGGAACGAGGAAGATTCCGAACACGAACAGCGACCACAGGGCCATGTACTCGCGGGCCCAGCCGAGGGCCGCCATCTGCACCGCGACGAGCAGGCAGACCAGTCCGCCCAGCATGCACAGCCACATCGCCCACCGTGTCAGCCGATCGATCCGGACGCACCGCGCACACATCGGTACGTCGAACGCGATCACGTGTGGCTTGTGCTGCGCACGTGCACGCCACGTACTGGCCTTCGCCGCAGCTTCGGTACCGATGATGCGGATCTGCGCGCGACTGTGCCGGATCTTGCGATAGGTGGTGACCCAGGTGTGCACGCGCTCGACCTCCGGCACCCCGTGCACAGGACACACGGGTGGAAGCTCATCCTTCACCGTCAGCTGGACGGGTCGGCCCCCCAGTCGTGTCGGTATCGCATCGTCACGGTCCTTTGTCTCGAAACGCACATGCGCAAGACCATTTTTCGTGTTCCCCCCGGTCGTCACGGCGTGCACTGTAGCGGGCGTCGCAAACGCCGTTGCGATGGCCTACACTCTCGTCCGATCACGACTGGGGGATGTCTTGACACGATCGAATCTGTATGTGGACCCGGACGACCTACGCGCTGCAGCACACGATCTGCGCGATCTGGCCGACCAGGCGGATGGTGCACGCCGTTACGCCGATCGCTGGCTGACGCCTCCTGAGACCGGGGGACTGATCTACTTCGATGTCGTCGAACGGGTGCACACGGCCCGTGCCCGGCTGACGGCTCTCTACGACGAGTTGGGTGTGGCGATCGACCGGGCGGCGACGGCGATGACCGAATCCGCACGGACATACGAGGACACCGAACTGGGCACTTCGGCGCAGTTCGAGCGCACCGATCCGGACATCGGCTGGTGAGCGCTCGTCCGGACGATGCGCTCGTCGAACCCACCGCGTCCGATCCCATACCGGACCTGCTCGAACGCACCCTGGGGATGTACTACCTCTCCCCGAGCTTCTACGTCGCCGAACTCTGCAAGTTCGTGGTGGGCACGGATCCGTGGGTGTACGCGGCCCAGCACTGCGGTGGCGACTGGGAGTCGGTGCTGCGCACGAGCGATGGCGTGAACAGGCTGGCCACCTTCCACCGTGCGTACGCGACGGCCGTCGACGACGTCCACGGCACGGTTGCCCCGTGGGGCGGATCGGCGGGCGGGGCCGCCGGTCGTTATCTCACCGATCTGCAGAACGCCCTCGACGAACAGGCCCGGGCCGTTCACGGGATCTCTGAGCAATTGGAGAAGATCGCCGTGTCGATGTACGAACTGAACCAGGCATTCGCCGAAATCCTCTCGGTCATAACCGATGCAGCCATCAGAGTTCTGATCAGGATCGCGGCGACGAGTATCGCCGCCGCAACCGGTGTCGGCGTTCTGGGCTCGGCGGCCATTGCAGCGTCCTCCGTGGTGGACCTGGTGATCATCAGCGACCAGTGGAGGAAGGCGATCGACGTCCACACCACAGTGTGGACGTCCATCCAGGGCCTCATCGGTGTGCTCGCCGGAAATCTCGCGAAGATCGAGAACATCGAGATCCCGGGCCTCCCCGCAGTCTAAGCACCACGGTGCCGCACAGAAATCGAGAAGACATGGACGAACCCGAGATCGTCGTCGACGTCGCGCGCGGCGATGCCACCCTGTCCCGCGAGATCGTCACGTCATTGCGGTCGATCGCCGACGCCACGGGCGACCCGGCCTTCGCGAAGCTCGTCGAGCAGGTGACGTCGGGTGAGCTGGGGGTGCGGGAACTCGCCGGTACAGAAGTGTTCTCGTCGATGCTCGACCGTCTGGTCGCCCCGGTCCTCGAGTCGCTGAAGGAGACGACCTTCGAGGATCTCGTCGAGGAGCGTCCCGACCCTCATATGTAACGCAGATCACACTTCTTGCGATGATCCATCATCAGCCACACACAGAGGAACGGACATGAGCAGGATTCACGTGTGGCTCGCGATGATCGTCGTCATCGCGGGGATCGGGCTGACGGGCCCGACCGCGTCGGCCGCAACGCCCTATTGCGGCATCCACTGGGGTTCGCTGGACAAGGTGAACCCGACGATGGTCGCCTCACCGTTCACCGCCGTGCGGGCGGGACGGCACGAGTGCTTCGACCGGATCGTCGTCGATCTCGCCGGGCCGGCCGCGGGCTACCGCGTCGGCTACGTCCCTGCCGTCCACGAGGACGGATCAGGGTTCGAGGTCCCTCTGCGCGGAGGCGCCTATCTCCAGGTGGTCGTCCTCGCGCCCGCCTACTACGTACCGGCGAACCGGCGCGAGGTCGTCGACGTGAGCGGGTACCGGACTCTGCGGCAGGTGGCGTGGGCCAACAGTTTCGAAGGCCAGACCACCCTCGGGGTCGGGGTACGGGCCCGGCTGCCGTTCCGGGTGTTCACCCTCGACGGGCCCGGTAGCGGTTCCCGGGTGGTGCTGGACGTCGCGCACCAGTGGTGAGGCAGGACATCGGGATATCCAGGTCCACGAATCCGGTTGACGCACAGTCGGCCCCGGCAACCGCGATCGATTGCCGGGACCGGCCGTCACGAGAGCAGGGTCAGCGATAGGACGCCCGCAGCGTCTTCTTGTCGAGCTTGCCCAGCGGAGTCAGCGGCAGCGCGTCGAGGAAGTCGACCGACTTGGGTGCGTGCACCGAACCCTTTGCGGCACGCACCTTCTCGATCAGTTCCTCGGCCGGCACCGACTGACCGTCGCGCAGCACGACACACGCCTTGACGGCCTCGCCCCACTTGGTATCCGGCACACCGACGACGGCCACCGACGCGACCGCCGGGTGCGACGAGATGACGTCCTCGATCTCGCGGGGGAAGACGTTGAAGCCTCCGGTGACGATCATGTCCTTCTTGCGGTCGACGATCGTCATGAAGCCGTTCTTGTCGGCGCGCGCGACGTCACCCGTGTGCAGCCATCCGCCGCGCAGCGCCTCGGCGGTCTCCTCCGGCTTGTTCAGATAGCCCTTCATCACCAGCGGGCCGCGCACACAGATCTCGCCGAGTTCGCCCTGCGGCACCTCGTTCAGGTCGTCGTCGAGCAGACGGACGTCGAGCCACGGCACGGGGCGACCACACGACGCGAGGCGGCTCGGATCGTCGGGGAGGTGTTCTTCCTTGCGCAGCACCGAGATGGTCATGCCGCATTCGGACTGGCCGTAGAACTGGAAGAAGACCGGGCCGAGCCGCTCGATCCCTTCGCGCAGGCGGGACGGCGACATCGCCGACGCACCGTAGAACAGGGTCTCGAGGCTCGACAGGTCGCGGCTGTCGAAATCGGGATGGTCGAGCAGCATGTAGATCATCGTCGGCACGAGCATGGTCGCGTTGATGCGATGCTTCTCGATCGCTTCGAGCACGAGCGCAGGATCGAAGTGCGGCAGCACGTAGAGGCATCCGCCGCGCAGGAGCGTGGGGACGAAGAACGCCGCACCCGCGTGCGAGAGCGGGGTGCACACGAGGAAGCGCGGCTGCTCGGGCCACTGCCACTCGGCCATCTGGATCTGATTCAGGGCCGCGCCCGAACGGAACGAGCCCATCACGCCCTTCGGCTTCCCGGTGGTGCCGCCGGTGTAGACGATGGACGAGGTGTCCTCGATGTCGACAGGCGCGGACACGAGGCGCTGCTCGGTGAACTCCTCGGACAGGGCGAGGATGTCGGTGCCCACCGAGGACGGGCCGAGGGAGAACAGGTTCTTCAGGGTCGGCACCTGCTCGCGCAGCTCCGCGGCGCGTTCCTCGAAGTGGCGGGGATCGAAGATCAGGGTCTCGATCTCGGCGTCGGTCGAGATGTACTGGTGGTCGGAGAGCGAACCCATGGGGTTCAGGGCCGTGTTGCGGCAGCCGGCGACCATCGTGGCGCCCATCGAGATGAGCACCTCGGGCCGGTTCTTGGACAGCATCGCCACCGCCGATCCCTGCCCGACCCCGACGGACGCGAGCGCCTGCTGGAACCGGCTGATGGCAGCGCGCATCTCGGCTCCGGTGAGGACGACGTCACCGAGGTGCAGGGCGGGCCGGTCGGCGCTGCGGTCGAGCGCGGTGATGAGGAGATCGGGCGTGAATGCGGGGCGGTAGAGGTCGGCGTACTCCTCGGGCATGGTCGTCCTTCCGGTGTGCTGTGACGGTCCGTTGTGTGACGTCACCGGTCGGCGTTCTCCGCTGTGGTGACCATCACCTGCCGTTCGTCACGATAACCTCTCGATGCCGAAAACTGAAACACGTTCCACTCTGCCTTTTCGCCGATTTCTCGCCTAGAGTCTTGGGCACGTCACAGCACACCACCGGGGGATCACGCATGCAGTCGGCCACGCCGTCACCGAGCGAGACCGAAACGGCAGTCACCGCAACCGTCGTCGAACATCATCGGCTCCGGCACGACCTCGTCGTCGTGCGTCTCGAATGCGACGACGCGATCGTCGATTTCCGCCCCGGGCAGTACGTCGACGTGGCCGTGCCGCAACGTCCCACGCTGCCGCGTCGCCTCTCCCCCGCGCTGCCACCGTCGCTGGACGGCAAGCTCGAGTTCCACGTGCGCACGGTCCCGGGTGGCTGGGTGAGCGGCGCGATCGTCGCCGACACCCAACCGGGCGACGTGTGGCAGATCGGCGCCGCCCGCGGCGGCGACCTCCACATCGACGACACCGGCCGCATCGTCATCATGGTGGCCGGCGGCACGGGCCTCGCGCCGCTGCGGTCGTTGATCCTCGACACGGCGCGTCGCCCGGATCCGCCCCGCACCTTCCTGTTCACGGGCGCCCGCAACCCGCGCGACCTGTACGCCGCCGACATGCTCATGCTCCTGTCGGAGGCGCTGCCGTGGCTGACGGTGGTGCCGGTCGTGGAGACCCTCGAGATCCCCGACATCCCCGACCCCTGGTTCGATCGCATCGCCCCGCGCATCGACGAGTTCGGACCCGACCCCGACGAACTGCTCGAGGGCAGCGTCGACGAGGTCGTCACGTCCTACGGTGCGTTCGGCGACCACCAGGTGCTCGTGTGCGGCCCGGCGGCCATGGTGCGCACCACCGCTCAGCGGCTGATCGAGACCGGTACCCCGGTCGAGAACATCCGCTACGACCCGTACTGAGTGCCCCGGCGCACCGGCCGGCGCTCTACGAAGCGGCCGCGGTCACCCAGGCACGGGCGACGACCGACCCGGACGAGTCCGTGCCGACGAGCGCGACGTCCTCGACGTTCTCGTGATCGGTGCGGTAACGCTGCAACACGGTCACCGACCAGGTCGGTGATCCGGGACCCGCGGAGTGCTCGTAGAAGCGCATCCGGAGCCGCCGCACATCGGCGAGGTCGAACCGTTCGACAACCGAATGCAGCAGTTCGTCGGCGTACGGGGTGGGCACACCGTGCTCACCGCCCGGACGCGCCGATCCGGACACGAAGACCTCGGCGACGACCCGCCCGATCTCATCGACGTATCCGAGTGTCCGGTCGAGCCGGCCGGACGCCTCGTCACGGTTGTCGCGGGCCCGGCAGGTCAGCGCGTCGGTGGTGGGTGGCGCGAAGAACACGACGTCCACTTCGTCCACCGGGCCGTCTTCGGGACGGGGCCCGGCTCCCCAGAGGGACAGCACGGTAGGGAGGGAACGGACGTCCCCGTTCGTGATCGTCACATGCCCTCCCTACCTCTCGGATCGTCCGCTCAGGCGACCGGTGCGTCCGACGATGCTGCGTCGCGTGCCGCGATGTACCCGAAGACCAGGCCCTGCCCGATGGTGGCGCCGGCACCGGGATAGCGGTGGCCGAACGCGTTGGCCGCGGTGTTGCCGATGGCGTAGAGACCGGCGATGGGGCTGCCGTCCTCGCGGAGGACCCGCGCCCGTTCGTCGGCGCGCACGCCACCGCACGTGCCGAGATCGCTCAGCGTCATCTTCACCGCGTAGAGCGGGCCGTGCGTGAGGGGTCGCAGGTTCGGGTTCGGCTGGACGGTCGGGTCACCGTAGTAGCGGTCGTAGGCACTGCCGCCACGTCCGAACTCGGAATCCGTTCCCGCCGCCGCGTCCTCGTTGAACTTGCCGAACGTCGCGGCGAAGGTGTCCACCGGCACGCCCATCGACGCCGCGAGTTCCGCAGCGGTGGTGCCGCGGTGGGCGATGCCCGCCTTGTACCAGGCCTCCGGGAGCGGCTGGCGCGGGAACACCCCGGCCGCGAAGACGTAGCTGTTGCGGTACTTCTGGTCGAAGACGATCCACATCGACTCGATCGGATCGCCGGCACGCTCGCGTTCGAGCACCAACTGTCCGAACGACATGTAGTCGGACGACTCGTTGGTGAACCGGCGTCCCGTCTGGTCGACGATGAACGAGCCGGGCAGCGAACGCTCGGCGAGCATGACCATCGGCGGCTTGCCCGGGCGGGTCGGCGCGACGGCGGGGAACCACCAGGCCTGGTCCATGAGGGCGAGATCGGCACCGACCTCCTGGGCCGCCTTGATCGCATCGCCGGTGTTGGTCTCCGCCCCGAGGCTCTCGTGGTCGAGCAGACGCTCGGACTGGAACTTGCGGCGCATCTCCATGTCGTGGTCGAACCCGCCGGCGGCGAGCACCACCCCGCGACGCGCGGTCACCGTCACCTCACGTCCGTTCTGCGCTACGACGGCACCGGTGACACGGTCGCCGTCGGTGAGCAGACGCACCAGCGACGTCTCGGTCCACACCGGCACACCGGCCTTCAGCACACCCGCGAACAGTCCGGCGGCGATCGCCTGTCCACCGGCGACGTATTCACGCTTGACGGCGAGACCGGCGACACCCTGGGCGAGCCGCTTGAAGATGCGCGGAAAACCCTTGTGCGGCACGCGCAGCATGAGGTTCATCCACTTGTAGTCGGCACCGGTGGTGGGCATCGGCAGGCTCGCCTCCATGAGGCCGGGACGCAGTCGACCGCGCTCCTCACCGAGGACCGACAGGTCCAGGGGCAGGCACTCGCAGCTGCGGCCGACCGCCGAACCACCCGCCAGTTCGGGGTGATAGTCGGAGTAGCCCTCTGCCCAGAACAGCTTCATGGGGGTGGTGCGCTGGAGCATCTCGACGGTGGCGACACCGTTGTCGACGAAGGCCTCGCCCCGCTCGACCGGCGCCGTGCCGTCGACGACCGTCCGCACGTAGGTGTGGCCGCGCTCGATGGTGTCGCCGCTTCCCGCCGCGTCGAGTACCGGATTGGCCGGCACCCAGAACGCACCGCCGGAACGGGCGGTCGATCCGCCGACGTAGGCCGATTTCTCCACGATGAGGGCGGACAGGCCCGCCTCGTGCGCGGTGAGCGCGGCGGCCATGCCGGTACCGGACCCGATCACGAGCAGGTCCACGGTCGTGTCGCGGGCTGTGGTCACGGCCGGTACAGGGGTCTTGGCCATCGACTGTCTCCTTCACATCGTTGTCTTCCGGACGGTATGGCAGCTCCGGGAGTCGTAACATGCGTGATCCCGATCACCGGGAGAACGCGAGGACGGACGATCGGTCTCCGACGGTCCGATCATTCCGGCGAGGCGAAGACGCCGGAGAGGTAGGCGACGATCTCGTGGAACAACTCCTCCGCAGCAGGTAGCACGGCTGTCATGGTCGCGAAACCGTGCATCATCCCGTCGTACCGCCGTAGTTCGACCGGCACACCGGATTCCTGCATACGCCGCGCGTACTCCTCGGTGCCGTCGCGCGTGGGGTCCACTTCGGCGGTGGCGACGAAGGCGGGCGGCAGGCCGACCAGGTCGCCGGCGAGGCCCGGAGATGCCTGCACAGAACGCCGGTCGGCGGGATCCGGCACGTACATGTCCCAGAACCAGTGACAATCCTCCGGGGACAGCAGTGCCGTGGCGTACTCGGGATTGGTCACTTCCATCACCGCAGTCCCGTACAGGGAGATCTGCGCGAGAGGACATGGAAGACCGGTCTCGTGGAGTTGCTGGGCCAACGCGAAGGTCAGAGTGCCACCGGCACTCTCGCCTGCGATCACTGCTCGCGTCACGTCGACGGGCCGAAGTTCATCGGGCGCAGAGGTGA
This sequence comes from Rhodococcus sp. BUPNP1, assembly GCF_002215235.1. Classification (NCBI taxonomy): domain Bacteria; kingdom Bacillati; phylum Actinomycetota; class Actinomycetes; order Mycobacteriales; family Nocardiaceae; genus Rhodococcus; species Rhodococcus sp. BUPNP1. The sequence goes on along the minus strand of NZ_NERM01000019.1, from coordinate 56,007 downwards.
TCCATTCCCAAACACTCCGACAATCGTCGAGCGCCGCCGGACAGGGGTGTTCCGGCGCCAGCCGGTAGTCCACGGAGACGATGACGGACCGGGATGCGATGCTCAACTTCCGCAGGTACTCCTCGTTCTGGTCGAGATTTCCGACGGCGAATCCTCCACTGTGCATCCACTGCACCACCGGCAACCCCGGGTCGTCGGACGGCCGGTAGACGCGCACGGGAACGCCACCACCGGCAGAGGGAACGACGCTGTCCTGTCGATGATGAATGGGTGTCGTTGCCGGAATCGCGTGTGCAGCGAGAGCGGCACGCAGATCCTCCACAGGCGTCTCGTGCATGGGCTTCGCCATGCGTGTTGCAGATGCATCGACCACCCGCTGGGCTTCCGGTGAGAGCGGCATATGTTCTCGTTTCGTCGACGTCTCGTACGGGCCGGGACGGTTCCGATCGCGGTGGCGGCCGTTCGGATCAGAGAACTCGCGCGGACACCTCTGCGAAGTGATCGGCGTATCTCACCGAGTCCTGGGTATCGAGGACGACGTGGACAGCACTGAAGACCGGTCCCGCTTCGGTGGCCCGGATGCTGCCGCGCACGATGCCACTCGATACGTTGAACGGCCTACCGTCGACGATCTTGGTGACGAAGATGTAGGACGAGAACTCGACCTCTCCGTCCGCGACGCCGGTGACGAACACATTGGTGCCGTTGTGGCGCAGCGGATAAGGGCTGTTGCGCCGGTGGTCGTCCTTCCACGCCATCACATTGGCGGCGCCACGCACGTCGACGCGGATGAAGTCCTCGTAGTCGGTCTCACCCGTGTCGCTCGCGCAACTGAAGGCGATGTCGTCGGCCATGAGCGCCCGAAGTTCGATGGGATTCCATTCGTCGTAATGGAACCACCAGGCCGCGACGAGGGCGCTGACGGTGCCCGGATCCACGGTCGACTCGTTCATGGAACTCTCCTGGAAGTCGGGGCGGATGGTCGGGGAATCCGGAAGCTCTGTCACCGGTCGCGTCCGGCGGTGATACCCATTCGTGTGAGCATCGCCTGTGGGTCGGCCGGCGGCGCGAGATCGAGGAGCTGGTGCGCACGCCGATGTACTGCGGCGATGCACAGGTCGTCATCCGAGTGGATCCAGAACTCGCCGCGCGCGATCTGCTCGACCATGTGCTCGGCGGCGACGAGCGGATCGAGCCCTTTCTCGACGTTGTCGCGTTGCATGGCCGCGAACACCGCGTTCGCCGTCGGGTTGTCCGTGGGTGCCTCACGCTGCGCCGACAGGAAGATCTCGCTCCGGATCGAATGCGGGATCACGGCACTCACCTGGATCGGTGCACCGACGATGGCCAGGTCCTGGTGCAGACACTCCGTCATCGCGAGCACCGCATGCTTGCTCACGATGTACGGGGATTGCACCGCAACGGCATTCAGTCCACCGACAGACGACAGATTGGCGATGCACGACGGAGTTCCCGCTGCGATCATCCGCGGGACGAACGATCGCAGGCAATAGAAGACACCGTCGACGTTGATCTGCATCAGCCGTTGCCACCGCTCGCGGTCGATCTCCCACAGCAGGCCGGCCGACTCGACGCCGGCATTGTTCACCAGGAGTTCGACGCTGCCGTGACGCTCGAAGACCTCGCTCGCCATCGCCTCGACGGCGTCGGGGTCGGCGACGTCGACGGCATACGGTTCCGCCTTGCCCCCTGCGGCGACGATCTCGTCGACGACCTTCGCCGCTCGACCGCCGTCGATATCCGAGACGACGACCGTCATCCCCAGTGACGAGAGATGCCGTGCCAGACCTTCACCGATGCCGGCGGCGGCGCCGGTCACCACGGCCACGCCCCGGGAGAACCGTTCCCGCGCACTGCTCGTCTGCATGCTCACGCCCTCAGTCCGTCGTCGGCGATGTTGGGATTGCACCAGGCAGGCGGCTCGCGACGAGGAAGTTCGTCCTTGCCGTCGAGACTCTTCACCGGGATCCCCTGAGACCACGGGAAATGCAGACTGAAGCCCACCAGACCGGTACGTTCGGCGGCGGGCAAGGTGCACATCTCCAGGACGGTCTGCGCCAGGTATTCCGGTGGTTCCGTCTCGTACCCCTCGGGCAGCAGTGCGGCAGCGCCCGGGGTCATGATCGCCGTGGACGGCCCGACCGCATTGACGGCGATGTTGTCGTCGACGAGTTCCGCGGCGAGGCCTTGGGTGAACCGGTGCAGAGCAGCTTTCGCCGACGCATAGATCACGTCACCGGAGGTCTTGTTGTACTCGCGGAACGGGCGGATCGGGCTCATACCGGTGGACGAGCCGATGTTGACGATCCACCCCGCACCGGACTTGCGCATGTGAGGGATGGCGGCCTGCGAGAGGAGGAAGGGAACCTTCAGGTAGTGCTCCAGAGTCCTGTCGAACGTTTCTTCGCTCATCTTCTCGATCGACGAGTAGTCGGCGAATCCCGCATTGTTGACCAGGATGTCGAGCCCTCCGACGGCGTCCGCCGCTGCGTCGATCAGTCCCGCGCGCTGGTCGCGGTCCTCGAGATCCGCCGCGATCGGCACTGCGCGACCACCTGCCTGTTCGATCAGCTGCACCGTCTCGTCCAGAGTGCCCTCGAGTACGTGCTCCTGCCCGTCCCGGAGCGATCGGGACGGGGACATGGAACGAGCCGTGACCACTACGGTGGCACCTTCGGATGCGAGACGTCGCGCGATCGCCCGGCCGATCCCCCGGCTGCTTCCGGTCACGAGAGCGGTACGTCCGGTCAGTCGTTGTGTCATGTCGGTTCCTGCTGCCTGTTCGTCTGTGTGCTCGGACTTCTCGTCGAACCACTCCGAAGCTATGCCGCAGCCCGTACGGGCGGACCGTTCCCTCCCGTTGTGCGGGAGGTCACTCCGACTACTTCCCCGATCTGCGGAACCGGAGCAGATAGGACGGAAGCCCGCGAATCGGAACCGACCGGGGCCAGTCGTCGGCACGGAAGTACGCGTCGGAACCACCATCGACGAACACCACGCTGCCGCACAGGAAATCCGCAGCGTCCGACAGCATGAAGACCGCCCATGCAGCAAGCTGCCCGGCATCACCGAAGCCACCGACCGGTACGGGGAACGAGCGGATCGCCTTCGCTTCGGAAGGAGTGGACAACTGCTTCTCCAGCAGCGGTGTCATGATCGCTCCCGGCGCCAGAGCGTTCAGCCGGATACCGGCACCCGCCCACTCCGGCTGCACGGCGGTGCGGCGAACCCATCTGCTGACGGCGATCTTCGACGCCGCGTAGATGATTGCAGGCGCGACCTTGCCGAACAGCCGGACCGATCGCACCGCCTTGTCCGCGTCCCCTCGCAGAAACGCCTTGACCGTCCGACCCGGTACAGCGGGCGTGGTGGTCGTCGAATTGCTCGAGAACACAACCACCCTGGCGTTGCCCGCTGCTTCGAGGGCCGCACGCCAACCCATCAGGAGGTCGACGACCCCGAAGTAGTTGACCTCCGCGATGAGCCGGGGGCGTTCCGGGCCGGGCGCCGGCCCGAGTCCCGCAGCGAGCACGGCGCCGTCCAGCCGGCCCTCGGCGGCCTCGAGCACCTTCTCGACGGCGCCCTTCCTGCCCTGCGGTGTCGACAGGTCCGCGACAACCTCCGCCTCTCCGATATCGACACCGATGACGGTGTGCCCGGCGGCGCGAAGTTGTTCTGCGACGGCGCGCCCCATGCCCGATGCAGATCCTGTCACCACATAGACGCCCACGTCGTCTCCTTCGTTCTCACGCACCGTTTCTCGGTGAAAGATATTTGACAGAGTAGGACAAAAATGGTGTTCTCGGAATGTGCGTCAGGAATCCTCCGATCCGCCGAAAGCATCCACCGAATCGGCGGGTGGACGCAGGCGTGGCCGACCATCGGTCATCGATACCGAAGCGATCGCCGAGGCTGCTTTCCGTCTCTGGTCCCGACAGGGATATGCCGACACCAGCTGGAACGACCTCGCCGAAGCGACCGGGATCAGTGCCCGCACCCTCATCAGGCACTTCTCCGTCAAGTCCGCGATCGCCTGGATCGGTGTGGTCCCCGCGACCGAACGTCTGCGCGCATCTCTCTCCGTCGCACCCGAGACCGCTCCACTGACCGATGCCGTACGCACGGCGATCGTCGAATCGATCTCGCACCGTCCGCACATCCAGCGCGTCGGACGCGATTGGCTCCGTCTCATCGCGGGCACACCCGAACTCGCCGCGATGTCGTCGGAGGCGTACCGGCCGTGGATCACCGAACTGGCCGATTACATCGGCCGACGCGTCCCCGAAGTCCCGGCAGCGATCGCGCGCGCGTTGGCGACCGCATACCAGGCCGCGGCGTTCGCGGCGTTGACGGAGTGGGCGGAAGAGGGTGCCCACGGGGATCCTGCCGACGCCGTCGACGCGATGCTGCGCTGGATGGACATCGTCCCCCGCTCCTCTGCACGTCCCGCCTGAATCAGCACTCTCCGCCTGGAAGTCCTCTCACAGCCCGAGAATACGGAGATCACCATGACGACAGTCGACCCCGAATCTGCTACCGCGCCCACGGTCGATCCGCTGGCGCCTGCGCGCCTCGGACCGATCACACTGCGCAACAGAATCATCAAGTCCGCAACCTTCGAGGGCGCCAGCCCGAACGCCCTGGTCAGCGACCGTCTCGTCGACTTCCATGTCAGGGTCGGTGAAGGAGGCGTCGGGATGACCACCGTTGCCTACCTGGCGGTGGCACCCGAAGGACGCACCGAGAAGGATCAGATCTACTGGCGTCCGGAGGCCCTCGACGGTCTTCGACGGCTCACCGATGCCGTGCACGCCACCGGTGCGAAGGTGTCCGCCCAGATCGGCCATGCCGGCCCCGTGGCCAACTCGCGATCGAACGGTCTCCCCTCGCTGGCGCCCTCCGCGCGCCCGAATCCCCTGTCGATGAGCATCGACCGGAAGGCGAGCGAGGACGACATCCGACGGATCATCGCCGCGCACGGTGAAGCGACACGATACGCCCGGGAAGTCGGATTCGACGCGGTCGAGGTCCACCTCGGACACAATTACCTCGCCAGTTCGTTCCTGAGCCCGAAGGTGAACCGCCGCAAGGATCGCTGGGGCGGCTCCCTGGCCAACCGTGCCGAGTTCGCCCGCCGCATCCTCGCCGCCGTTGCGGAGGCAGCGGACGGTGAGATCGCTGTGCTGGCCAAGATGAACATGGCCGACGGAGTGTCCGGGGGATTCTGGCTGGACGAGTCCCTGCCGTTCGCGAAGATGCTCGAATCGGACGGTCACCTCGACGCACTCGAACTCACCGGCGGTTCGTCGCTGCTCAATCCCATGTATCTGTTCCGCGGCGACGTACCGCTACGCGAGATGGCCGAGACACAGATTCCGATCCTGCAACTCGGGATGAAGATGTTCGGCAACTTCGTCTTCCAGCATTATCCGTACGAACCGCTGTACTTCCTCGAGTACGCCCGTCAGTTCCGCGACGAACTCGACCTGCCGCTCGTGCTGCTCGGCGGCATCACCGATCTCGACGGAATGCAGGTCGCGATGCGCGAGGGTTTCGAGTTCGTCGCGATGGCCCGAGCACTGCTGCGCGAGCCCGATCTGATCGCGCAGATCCAGCGGGACAGGGACACCCGGTCGCTGTGTATCCACTGCAATCGCTGCGCGGCCAGCATCTTCACGGGAACGCGGTGCCCGCTGGTCGTCGAATCCCTCTCCTGACAGCAGCAGACGGGCCCCGCAGCACGGTTCTGCTGCGGGGCCCGTCGTCGCTCTCAGTGCAATCGGGGCAGCTTCTGCCCGACAGGCAGTTCGATGTGCGATTCGGTCAGCACGCGCTGCGCGACCGCACGGTCGATGCTGTCGCGCAGCGCGCTGCACTCCCGGCCGTGGTCACCGGGAACCGAACCGTTCCGTGAGATGAGCGGGCACTCCGAGGTATCGGATTCCCACTGGATCGAGGTGTGGGCAGGGCTGAACTTCTCGACGAGCACACCGACTCCGCACTTCTCGCACGACAGTGCCTGCATCGTCATGCCGAAGTTCCCTCTACTCCCGTGAGCGCCGGGTCGATGAACTCGAAGTGGTCGGGATGCGGTTCGCGGAGCAGGGTCCAGTAGTCGACGAGCCGCCACGGGCACGGTACGACGGCGCGTCCTTCGCTGTTCCGGTAGTAGCCGTTGGTCTCGGCACCGGGATGCACCCACACGGTCTTGTCCAGCGCCTCGTCCACCCTGCGGTTGTACTCGTCGAGCACATCCTGCCGCACATCCATCGCGTCGTGCCCGTTCTCCACGAGGTACTGCAGACACTCGACGATGTAGTGGACGTGCTCCTCGCTGAGGATGTTGTGGCCGGCACCGTGGTTGGGCGCGGAGTTCGGACCCGCGGTGACGAAGAGGTTCGGGAAACCGGACACCTGGATGCCCAGATACGCCCGCGGGTCGTCACCGCCCTTCCACTGCTCGGCGAGGGTGCGTCCTCCTGTCCCCACGATGTCGATCGAGGTCGTGAACTCCAGCTTGAAACCCGTTGCGAGAACGATGACATCGGCGGGTACGAACTCGCCCTCGGTCGTGACCACGCCTTCCGGTGTCACCTCCCGGAACGACGCGCGGTGCAAGGTCACGTGATCACGGGTGAGCGCCGCGTAGAAGCCCGGATCCTTGACGATCCGCTTGCTGTAGGGACGGAAGTCGGGTGTCAGTTTCTCGACGAGATCCGGACGGTCGGGGAAGTTGGCGTGCAGGTGGTTCAGTGCCGTCTGCAGCACCATCTCGTTCGCCGGTGAGGCCGAGAAGTGCGTCTTCGCCCATTCGGGGTCGATGCGCGGCATCACGTAGAGGTTGTCCGATGCGAACCAGTACGAGCGCAATCGGAACCACTCGTGGTATCGAGGAAGATGCGCCAACGCCCATTTCTCGCCGTCCGGAACCTGGTTCACGACAGCCTTCTCCGGGACGATCCAGTGCGGCGACCTGACGACGACGTCAAGTGCCTCCACCTGATCGACGATGCTCGCGACCACCTGGACGGACGTGCATCCCGTACCCAGAACGACGACGCGTTTACCGGTGAGGTCGAGGTTGTCGTCCCATTCGGCGGTGTGCACGATGGTGCCGCCGAAGGTGTCCATCCCCTCGACATCCGGAATGTTCGGCGCGTTGAGCATCCCGAGCGCTGTCACGACGGCCTTGGCGCGGTGCACCTCGCGGGTTCCGTCGACGGATTCGACGGCCACCTCCCATACGTGCTGATCGTCGAGCCACCGCGCGGACTGCACCCGTGTACGGAAGGAGATGTTCTCCGCGATTCCGTAGGTGTCGACGACCCCCTTCAGGTACTTCTGGTATTCGGTACCCGTCGGGTAGTACTTGGACCATCCCGGATTGAGTTCGAACGAATACGAGTAGTAGTGGCTGGGTGTATCGACGGCAGCACCGGGATAGGTGTTGCGCGACCAGGTTCCGCCGATCTCGTCACGGGCTTCGAACACGCGGTAGGTGAAACCTGCCTCGCCGAGCTTGATCGCGGCATTGATGCCGACGATCCCGGCACCTATCACGATCACGGAGAATTCCGGCGTCGGTTTCCGTGTGACCGGGACGCAGCGTTCGGAAAGGACGAAACCCGCTTGTTCGCGGAGAATCGGAACGAACTCCTCGTCGACGCGCTCCGAGGTCGCGACCGTCGCCATGCGGAGGAACAGCTCCGGCTCGGGTACACCCAGCCGGTCCTCGGCATCCGGCGTGAGCAGTTCGTGGGCACGCGCCCGGATATCTGCGACCACGTCGTCCGGGTACTGCCCCGGCGGCGGCGTCGGACGCGTCCCGGTGCGGTAGTGGTTTCCCGGCTCGCCGATCGTCAGGCGTGGCGCGAACTCGTCGAGCAGAGTGGTGTCGCCGGTGGCGTGGACCAGGGACATGAGAAGCGGTGCCGGGTCGCATACGTCGATGGCGGCATGCAGCCGGCCTTCGCGGTCCTCCACGTCCTCGGCACCCGAGCCGAGGGAGATCGTCTCGGTCATCATCAGCCCTTCTTCGACGCGAGTTCGGTGGGTGTCCCGATCGCCGCTCGCCGGACGATCTCGAATCCCTTGTAACCGGCTGCCGCGATCTCGGCACAGATGTTGCCGTAGTTCGCGAATCCGCCGATGTACGGCATGAACACCCGTGGTTTGCCGGGAATGTTGGCGCCCATGTACCAGGAGTTCGCCGAGGGGAACAGGGTGCCGGCGGCCTTCTCGTTGCACTCGGCGACCCATTCCTCGACGGCCCGTTCGGTCGGTTCGATCGAGGCGGCATCGTGCTCGTCGAGATGGTCGAGGCAGTCGGAGATCCAGTCCACCTGTTGCTCCGCCATGAGCACCATGTTCGCCAGCACACTCGGGCTGCCCGCACCCACCATGAAGAACATGTTGGGGAACCCGTGGGACGCGAGCCCCAGATAGGTTCGCGGTCCTGCGGACCACTCCTCACGGAGGGTGCGTCCGCCGCGGCCTCGGATGTCGATCCGGGCCAGCGCACCCGTCATCGCATCGAATCCGGTCGCGAAGACGATCATGTCCAGCGCATGGTGATCCTCGCTCGTGCGCACGCCGCTCTCGGTGATCTCGACGATCGGAGTGGTGCGCAGGTTCACCAGGGTCACGTTGTCGCGGTTGAACGTCTCGAAGTACCCGTCGTCGGTGACGATGCGCTTCGTGCCGATGGGGTGGTCGTTCGGGATCAACTGGTTCGCGATCTCCGGGTCCTCGACCATCTCCCGGATCTTCGCCTCGACGTATTCGCGGGCCGTGTCGTTCGCCCGGCGGTCCATCATCTGATCGGGGAACGCCTTCGCGAAGAGGTAACCTCCACGCTGCCACCACTCGTCGTACACCCTGCGACGCTCGGCCTCGTCGACCTCCATCGCGCCCTTCGGGTACGGGGTGAACGGTGTGCCTCCGCCGCTCATCCGTGCCAGTCGCCGACGCTCCGGATATGTCGCCTTGACTTCGGCGATCTGCTCGGCGGTCAGCGGCCGGTTGCCGGCCGGGATCGAGTAGTTGGGGGTCCGCTGGAATACGAAGACGTGGTCCGCTTCCTTCGCGATCACAGGAATCGACTGGATGCCCGACGATCCCGTTCCGATCACGCCGACGCGCTTACCGGTGAATTCGACGGGCTCGTGGGGCCATTCACCGGTGTGGTAGGACTCGCCCGCGAACGTGTCGCAACCGGGAATGTCGGGTCGGTTCGTCGCCGACAGCACCCCGGTGGCCATGATGCAGAATCGCGCCCTGACCGATCGACCGGTGTCGGTGGTGACGGTCCACAGCGCAGACTCCTCGTCGTACACGGTCGACACCACCCGGGTGAGGAACTCGAAGGCGCTTCGCAGGTCGTGCCGGTCCGCCACGTGTTCGAGATACGCCAGGATCTCCTCCTGCGTGGCGAACCGCTCGGTCCACGTCCATTCCTGCTGCAGTTCCTCGTCGAAGGAGTACGAGTAGTCGATACTCTCGACATCGCAGCGGGCACCCGGATAGCGGTTGTGGAACCAGGTTCCTCCCACTCCTGCAGCGGATTCGAAACCGTGGACGGTCATCCCGCGCTTCCGGAGCTTGTACACGGCGTACAGCCCGGATATGCCCGCGCCGATCACGACCGCGTCCACATCGCTCGAGGTGGTCACGGGAATCATTCGGTCGCCTCCTGCAACTGCTTGGCCCACAGCCATTCGTGACCCCAGTAGCTGTCGGCGGTGATCTCCTCGGCCGTGTAATAGGTCTCGTCGACGAGCATGCCCTCGGTGCCGTATTCGATGTCCCATCCGCCGGGGACCTGGACGTAGAAGGACACCATCTTGTCGTTGGTGTGGCGACCCAGCGTGGACGACACCGGGAAGTCCCGGGCGGTCACCTGATCGAGGGCACGGCCGACTGCATCGAGCGAATCGACCTCCACCATCACGTGGACGAGGCCCGGGTCCCGATCCTCGGGGCTGGGCATGAGGGCCAGACTGTGATGGCGCTGGTTGACACCGAGGAACCGGATCCGCATCGGGTCCATACCGGGAGGAGTCGGCAACCGGAACGCCCCTCGCGGAAGGAATTCGAGCACGTCCACGTAGAAATGGAACGATTCGTCGAAGGCGGTGGTGGGCATGACGACGTGCCCGAGGCCCTGTGGTCCCGTCACGAACTTCTGTCCGTAGCGTGTGACGACGGGACTGTGGTCGAGAGCCGGCCCGAAGAAGAATTCGAGCGGGGTGCCACCCGGATCCTTCATGATCAGGCCACCTTCGACGCGCCGCCGCTCGCACATCTCGAAGGGCATGGCCTCGAATTCGTATCCCGCGGTGGTCAGTCGGTCCGCGAGGGCCCGGAGGGCGGTACCGTCCCTGACTTCCCAGCCGACCGCGGTCACGCGGTCGGTGTCGCCCGGTTCGACGGTGATCCGAGCCGGACGTTCGTCCATGCGGAAGTGCAGTGCGTCGTCCTCCGGACCGGTGCCCGGCGCGAAGCCGAGCACATCGAACCCGAGCTCGCGCCAACGCGCCATGTCGGTGGCCTGGACGCGAACGTAGCCGAGGCTCTTGATCTCAGTCACAGAATTCCTTTCGAGTGCGCAAGGGGTGTCAGATCATCACGCGGAGGGGTCCGTCCGGAACGTCGATTCCGAGGGAGGCCATGGCCGACGCGTGATAGGTGGTGCTGGTGACGTGGATGGCGTGGTGCAGGCCGGCGTGCGCATCCCGCCAGAAGCGCTGCAAGGGGTTGTCGACGCGGAGGGCGTTTCCGCCGCACCGGTCGAAGACTTCGTCTGCGGCGCGGACGGCACGCCATGCCGAGCGCACCTGGTTGCGGCGCGACGTCGCCCGGGTCTCGAAGTCGACCTCCTTGCCGGCATCGACGAGATCCCAGATCCGATCGACGTTCGCCAGGAGTTGCTGCCGGGCCGCGTCGATCTCGGCAGCGGCCTCGCCGAGGGCGTGCAGGACGTACGGATCGTCCTTGATGGCAGTCCCTGCCGCACCCACGCGCCCGCGCTGATAGTCGACACCCGCCGCGAGTACGCCCTCGCAGATCCCGATGGTGGCGGAGGTGATACCGAGCGGGAACATCGTCGACCACGGCATCCGGTAGAGGGTCTCGGTGACGCCGTACTCCTTGGCCGCGGTCCCGTCGATCACCGCTCCGCCGTTCATCACCCGGTACTCGGGAACGAACGCGTCCTTGACGACGATGTCCTTGCTGCCGGTACCGCGCAGACCGACGACATCCCAGGAATCGTCGATGATCTCGTAGTCGGAACGCGGAAGGATCACGTGCAGGCCGACGGGGGGCATGACCGGTGCGCCGTCCTCACCACCCACCAACGCGCCGAGGAAGATCCACTCGCAGTGATCGGTTCCCGACGAGAACTGCCACCGCCCGTTCAACCTGTACCCGCCGTCGACGGGAACCGCGACGCCCCCGGGCATGTACGGGGACGCCTGCCAGGTATCGGAATTCGTGCCCAGCACTTCGTCCTGCACCTTGGGATCGGCGAAAGCGAGCTGCCACGGATGGACGCCGACGATCCCGCCGACCCATCCCGCGGAACCGTAGATGCTCGCCGTCTTCATCACCGTCTCGGCGAACTCCCGAGGATGTGCTTCGTACCCGTTGTACTTCTTCCGCTGCAGCAACCGGATGATCCCGGACTGCCGGAGACCGGCGGCCATGTCGTCCGTCAGCCGACCGAGCCGGTCGGAATCGTCGGCCCCCGCCCGGATCTCGTCGGCCATCGCGACGATGTTGTCGAGCACTTCGTAACTCATGGTTTCTCCAGGAGGTATGTGATGATGCGGAATTGCGGGGTCAGGATCCCGATTCGGCGGAGGCCGCCTCACGAGCCCGGGTGAGGTTCGGGGCGAAGGCACTACGTCCGGCAGCGACGTTCTCGTCGACTTCGGCCTGCCAGCTCGTCAGGGCGCGCGTGGTGTCGATCTCGTACTCGAACCGGTTGACCATCTCGGGTCGGATGTCCTCGACGTCGACGTAGAACTGTTCGTACCACCGCCGCAGTTGGTAGACGGGACCGTCCTCCTCGCACAGCAGGGGATTGTCGATCCGCGACTTGTTCTTCCAGATCTCGACGTCCTGCTCGAATCCGATCGCGACGCCCTGGGCGACGGCCTGGGCGATCTGTTCTGCCTGCTCCGGGGGCACTCCCTCGGGCCTTTCCACCATCACGCCGTACTGCAGGCGGAAGGAGGTGGGAGAGATGGGGTAGTGGCAGTTGATCAGGTAGATGTTCGGCGGCGACTCGGGATCACGGCCGGCGCTCCACAGCTTGTCGATCATGTACGAGGGACCGTAATACGTTGCATCGGATCTGCTCTCGGCACTGTAATTGGTGGTCTGGCTGACGCCTACGGCGTCCGCCCGGGGCAGCGACCACATGACCTGGGTGGCGGTATGACCTTCGAACACGTTTCGGAAGTAGGTCGGCATTCCGTAGTGGACGTAGAAGAAGTGCGCCATGTCGACGACGTTGTCCACGATCTCGCGACAGTGGGATCCGGTCACCTCGATCGAGTTCCACACCCAGTCGGTCCACCCGGGATCGCCGTAGGTGGGAACCTCCGGAACGGCGAGCTCCGCCGGCGGCTTGCTGCCCTGCGGGTCGTGCCACACGAAGAGCTGACCGCTCACCTCCGCCACCGGCCACGTCCGCGTGCGGGCGAGCGGTGGAACACGACGCGCATAGGGGATCTCGGCGCACTTCCCGTCACCGCGCCAGCGCCAGTCGTGGAACGGACAGGCGATGGTGTTGCCCTTCACGGATCCCTGCGCCAGATTTCCACCCATGTGCCTGCAGTAGGCGTCCAGAACGTTGAGCTTTCCGTCCTCACCGGCGAACACCACGAGCGAGGTCCCGAACGCGTCGACCTGATGGGGCTTGCCGTCCGCGAAATCGCGTACGAGCCCCAAGCAGTGCCATCCTCGCGCGTAGCGCTCCGGCGGCGTGCCTACATCGATGGTTCGGACCTGATCTTCGGTGTCTGCGGAACCCACGATGCCTCCTGATCGACTGATCGCGACGACTCGCCCGTCGCACCAGGGACCAGGATCGAGAACCCGGACGTCGATGTGATGTCCGTCTCCCGAAGAGCGGGAGGGCAGTTTCGGTCACAGGGATCTACCTGGCACGGTCGGTTCCATGGTTGCCGTACGTGGCGCTTCGCGGATATGGTGACGCCCATCACACCTGGGGGGTGTTCAGGAGGAGAATGTGAGTACGTCACGCACCGATGGTCTGCCCGTGTCCGTCGTGGACCGGATTTCCCTGGTCCTGGAGGCCTTGAGCACGGGCCCGATGACGCTGGCCAAGGTCACGGCCCGCACCGGGCTCCCCCGCTCGTCGGCGCACCGCCTTCTGGAACAACTCGCCAACGCGGGCTGGTTGGCGAGGTCACCCGAGCAGACGTACGAGTTCGGGGTGAAGGCGTACGAATTGGGTCAGGCCGCGCTCAATCAGAACCGGCTCCTGCATCATGCGCGTCCCCTGATGCATGCCTTCGCGCATCGCTCGGGGTTCACGGTGCAATTGGGGGTTGTGGACCGCGGCGACACCGTCTACCTGGCCAAGGTGAACGGACGCACATCGGGCTCGACCCCGACGGCCGTCGGCCAACGCGTGCCGGCCCACTCGACCGCCCTCGGCAAGGTCATCATGGCGTACTCGGCGGTCTCGTCGCAGCACCGTCCGGACCGTGACCGGATTGCCTCCGGGACAGCACCTTCCGCACGGAGCCGCTTCGAGGACGAGCTGGCTCAGGTGCGTGATCGTGGAGCCGCGTTCGACCGTGCCGAGGCATTCCCCGGCATAGCCTGTGTCGGGGTGTCGATCGGTCCGCCCGATCACATGTACGGGAATCTCGCCGGGCTGTCCGTGTGCGCCCCCGTCAGCGTGCTGGATCACCACAAGATGATCGGGCCGCTACGCGTTCTGGCCGGTGACATCTGGCAGCGCTGTGTCGCGTCGGATCTTTCGACGCACTAGCCGACGGCGGTGGGCGCGGAACACATGTGTTCCGCGCCCACCGCTGTGATGTCGAGAGTATGGCGAGGGCCGAGGGTACGGATCAGCCTCGCTGCACGAACTCCACGAGATAGCCGTCCGGGTCGCGAACCGTGCCGATCACCATCCCGTAGGCCTCGAGTTCCGTTGCCGGTGCCTCCTCGACGCCACCGTGCCTACATGCGGTGGACATCCTCCCCTCGACGTCGTCGGTGTTCAGCACGATCTTGACGAACATGTTGCCGTGTTCGTGTGGGGTCTCCCCCTCGATGCCGGTCGGCACGACGAGTTCGAGGCCCGCGGCACCGGCCCGGACGATCGACGCGCGGAATGTCGGTGTGTCCAGATCCTTGTCGTGCGCGAATCCGCATCCCCGGGTGTAGAACTCGGCAGATCTTCCCAGGTCGGCGACTCTCAGCGCAGTGAGCGAGAGCAACGTCGGCGTACCCGTCTCCTGCACGGTCATCGCGTCTGGGACCCACCGTTGAAGTCCAGTGTCTGACCGGTGATTCCGCCCGCCTCGTTCGAGGCCAGGTAGGCGCAGAACGCACCGACCTCGATGGGATCGCCCAGGCGGCCGATCGGGATCGTCCGGAGGATCTGCTCGATCATCTCCGGACTCATCTTCTCCTCGAGGTTCTTCTGATGCCCCAGTGCCACGATGTTCGCCGTCACGCCGTACTGCCCGGTCTCGGCCGCCAGGTGCCGGATGAACCCTTCGATTCCGCTCTTACCCGTTGCGTACATCGATTGATTGATGTTCTGACCCGTGCGTGCAGAACCCGACGAGATCTGGACGACCCGTCCCCAGCCGGCCTCGCACATCCCGTCGAGGGCGACCTTGATGCAGTTCATCGCGCCGTAGATGTTGAGATCGATCGGAGCGCGCCATTCCTCGGGCGACAACTCGCGGAACGGTTTGATGACGCGTCCTTCCGCGATGCCCGCATTGTTGACGACGATGTCGACGTGTCCGCCGAGTGTCTCCTCCGCCGCCCGTACGCATTCGAGCGTGGCGTCGTAGTCGGTGACGTCGAAGGCCGATGCGACCGCCGTGTTCCCCTCCTCGACGATCGCCGCGGCGACCTTCTCGGCGCGGTCCGGGAACAGATCGTTGACGATGACCGAGGCCCCCTGCCGCGCAAGGACCTTCGCGATTCCCTCACCGACACTCTGACCGGCACCGCTGACGAGCGCGATGCGTCCGGCAAGACTGAACACAGGTACTCCTTCCCGTCGAACATGATTCGACGAATCGTGATGTGAGCCAGTGCACAACAGAGAACCATTTATTGTCAACAGATATTGGATCCAATAATCGCTACGCATCTGTTACGGTCTCCGCATGACCCAGATCTCATCCGAACCTGAGCTGGGCGGCGGCCCGACGGAGCCGATTCTCTGTTCCGTCGCAGACGGTCTCGCCCGCATCACCTTGAACAATCCTCGTCGCAAGAACGCGATCACCCTGGACATGGCAGCCGAGATCTCGGCGTTCTGCGACCGCGTCGAACGGGATACGACCATCGGTGCCGTGGTCGTCGACGCGAACGGGAGCTATTTCTGCAGCGGCGCCGACACTCGCGACCTCGCATCCTCGTCCACCGATCCCGCTTCTCCCGAAGCGGTACAACGCACGTCGGCGGTCTACAACGCCTTCGTACGCATCGGGTCGCTCCCGGTACCCACCGTCGCCGTGGTGACCGGTGGCGCTGTCGGGGCAGGTCTGAACCTCGCCATGGCCGCCGACATCATGGTGGTGACGCCCGAGACCGTCCTCGACAGCGGCTTCTCCGCTCGGAACATCCATCCGGGTGGCGGCCACATCTCCCTGCTGGGACGTGCGATGGGTTGGTCCGGCGCGATCGCCCTCGCGGCGTGCGGACAGTCCCTGAGCGGATCCGACGCCGTGGCACGAGGACTCGCCTACATCGCTGTGGCCGCCGAGGACATACCGGCGACCGTCGAGCAGCTCACCCGCACGGCCGCAGCCGATCCCGAACTGACGCGACGCATCATGACGAGCGCGCGCCTCGAACTCGGCCCACCCGCCGTGAGCTGGGAATCGGCGCTGGAGATCGAACGCGGCGTGCAGATGTGGTCGATGGCCCGGAAAGGCCACGCATCGTGGTCGTCGCGAGGACCGGGCCGCTCGTGACCGCCACCGGAACCGAGCACCTCGAGGACATCGACTCCGGGCTCGGGCACCTCCGCGCCGAGGTACGGGCCTTCTTGTCCCAGGAGATCAGCACGGGCCGGTTCGTTCCCGACACGGACAGCTGGATGACCGGGTTCGACCCCGACTTCAGCGCTCGTGTGGCCGGACGAGGCTGGCTCGGCATGACGGTCCCCACGGAGTACGGCGGGCACGGACGCAGCCCGCTCGAACGTTTCGTCGTCAGCGAGGAGATGCTCGCGCACGGCGCCCCCGTCGCGGCACACTGGATCGCCGACCGCCAGATGGCACCGAGCATCCTCGCCAACGGATCGGAAGAGCAGAAGCAGCGGTACCTTCCGGAAATCGCCTCGGGCCGAGCCTTCTTCGCCATCGGCATGAGCGAACCCGACGCAGGCTCGGATCTGGCCTCGGTGCGTACCCGCGCCGTCGACAACGGCGGTTCGTGGACGATCACCGGCACCAAGGTCTGGACCACCGGAGCCCACCTCGCGCACGCGATGGTGCTACTCGCCCGCACCGACGGACAACCGGGCGACCGCCACAGCGGCCTGTCCCAGTTCGTCGTCGACCTCCCCAACCCCGACATCGAGATCCGTCCCCTGCGGAGCATCGACGGACAGGCACATTTCAACGAGGTCGTCTTCCACGGCGCGCAGGTGCCGGCATCGGCTCTCCTCGGCAAGCGCGGAAACGGCTGGACCCAGGTCATGGGTGAACTCGCGTTCGAGCGATCCGGTCCCGAGCGCTATCTGAGCACGATGCCCCTGCTGCGCGCATGGGCGGCCCACCTCGCGGAAAACGGGGCGACTCCCGCACAGAGACAGACCCTGGGCACTCTCACAGCCAGGGCGTGGGCTCTGCGCCGGATGTCCTTGCGGGTCGCGGCCGAGCTCACGGCCGGCCGCAAGCCCGACATCCTCGCAGCGATGGTGAAGGATCTCGGGTCGACCTTCGAGGGCGATCTGGTCGAAGCCGTGCGGGCTTCGAGCAACCTCGTCGCCCGGCGCGACGGAGCCGATCCGCTGACGCGCATGCTGGCCCACAGTGTTCTGCACACACCCGTGTTCACCCTCAGGGGTGGCACCAACGAGATTCTGCGCGGGATCATCGCGCGCGGATCGGAGGTTCGATGAGCGAGTTCACCACCGAGCTGGCGGAGACCACCGCGGCGATCATCGAGCACGTGGGGGTCGATCCGGCCACGCCTGCGGACGGCATGTCCGGCGCGCTCTGGACGCAGCTCGTGGACGGCGGCTTCGTCACCGTCGGCGTACCGGAAGCCGCCGGTGGGGGTGGCGCGACACTCGGCGACGCACTCGCAGTCGTGACGACCGCAGCGCGGCACGGCGCAGTGGTGCCCCTCGTCGAGCACGGCATCCTCGCAGCCTGGCTCGCCGCCACAGCCGGACACGAGTTGACCGCGGAGATCGCGACCGCGGCACGAGGGGACGGTCGATGCTCGATCCACCGCCGGGGCGACACCCTCCTGTTCGACGGCACGGTGACGGATGTCCCCTACGCGGCCGACGCGGACACCCTCGTCGTGATCCTCCCTCCCGAGAACGGCACGGACGGTTCCTCGGTCGCCGTCGTGTCGATGTCCGGGGGCGGCGCCGACGTCTCGGCAGAAACCGACCTGACCGGTGTTTCCTACGCCGACATCGTCTTCCGGGACGCACCGGTCGTCTTCCACGGAAGTTCACCGGTTCCCCTCACCGAGTTCCGGCACCGTGGCGCTCTCGCCTACGCGGCCGCGACGGCGGCTGCAGCCACGGCAGTACGGGACCACACCGTTCGCTATGCATCCGAGCGCCTCCAGTTCGGGCGCCCGATCGCGAAATTCCAGGCCGTCCAGCAACAGCTGGCACAGCTCGCCGCCCGGACCACAATGATGGAGATCGCCGTCGACTCCGCGATCGCCACGCACGACGACCCGGAGATCGGCCCGCTCACGACAGCAGCCGCGAAAGTGGTGACCGCGATGTCCGCGCACTCCGTCGCTGCCGCCGGCCATCAGATCCACGGTGCCATCGGCACGACCTCCGAACACCACCTCGGCCGCTTCACCACCGCGTTGTGGAGCGGGCGCGACCGATTCGGCTCCGAGCAACTCTGGACGGAGGACCTCGCGAGCCGGATCCTCGACGACGGCATCGACGTCTGGGACGTCGTCACCGGAACACGAACAGAGCACGACAGCGCATCGACGGCGTACAGGAGCCCGGCATGAACGTCTCCACCTCCCCCGGTCACACGCCCACATCGACGGCCGATTCCGCGATCGACGGTCGTGCCGCGTGGCGGGCGGCCGATCGCAGCACCGGAGTCGGCGCGCTCGCCGGACTCCGGGTACTCGACCTCAGCAGGGTCCTCGCCGGGCCGTACACGGCCCAGACCCTCGCCGACCACGGCGCCGAGGTGATCAAGGTGGAGGCGCCGTCCGGCGACGAGACACGCGGATGGGGACCACCTTTCGACGATTCCGGCGAGAGCAGTGCGTACTACGCGGGTCTCAACCACAGCAAGGACAACATCTGTCTCGATCTCCGGACCGACGCGGGCCGCGAAGTACTGTCGCATCTGCTGCGTGGCGCCGACGTGGTGATCGAGAACTTCAAGGCCGGCACCATGACTCGTTGGGGATTCGACTACGAGACCGTGCTCGCCGAGGAGAATCCCCGGCTCGTCTACTGCAGGGTGACCGGGTTCGGTGTGGACGGGCCGATGGGCGGACTACCCGGATACGACGCGGTGCTGCAGTCCTTCGGTGGCCTGATGAGCGTCAACGGCTATCCCGACGGCAATCCCTTGCGTGTCGGAGTTCCGATCGTCGACATCGTCGCGTCCCACATGGCGGTCAGCGGCATCCTGCTCGCGCTGAGGGAGCGGGACAGCAGCGGCCGCGGTCAACTCGTGGACATCACCCTGCTCGACTCGGTGATCTCGCTCCTGCACCCCCACGCATCGAACTGGGTCTCGAGCGGGAAGGTGCCCCAGCGCACCGGCGACTACCACCCGACGGTCGTGCCGTATCAGGTCTTCGCTGCCCTCGACGGTGACTTCTTCATCAGTGCCGCCAACGACCGGCAGTTCCGCTCCCTGGTGACCGTCCTGGGCAGGCCGGATCTCGCCGACGACCCGCGATTCGTCTCCAACGGCGTGCGGTCGCAGAATCGCGACGAACTCGCGACCCTGCTCGGCGGTCTCGTCGCCGGATGGCGACGCGACGATCTCGCGGTCGAACTCGAACGCGCCGGTGTCGCGGCCAGCCCGGTCAACACCGTCGACCAGGCCCTCACTGCGCCCCAGACCGTTCACCGCGGGCTCTTCCTCGACACCGTCGACTATCGTGGCCTGGGTGTGCCGATAAAGCTCGGGCGGACGGCCACACGGACACCCAGGACGGCGGTTCCGCTCGGAACCGACACCGAAGCGGTGCTGTGTTCGATGGGATACAGCGCAGACACTGTCGCCGCTCTGCGGGCCACCGGCGCGCTGGGCCGTTCACGAACGACGCATGCGGGGACGACCCGGGAGGACGACGCAGGAGAGGACCGAGGTGAGCCCACGAGCGATGCGGACCGGTGACGACGTCACCGAGCCCGGTCCCCCGGCAACCGTTCGCGGCGCCGACTGGGTCGCCACCGAGATCGAGCGGATGATCGTCACCGGTGATCTGCTCCCCGGCCAACCGATCCGTCAGGAGCAGATGGCAGAACGGCTGGGAGTCAGCCGGCTCCCGATCCGGGAAGGACTACTCCAGCTCGCCTCGCAGGGGCTCATCGAACATCGCCGCAACGCCGGGTACACCGTCGTCCGGCTCGAGCAGTCCGAGTTCGACCAGATCTACCTGATGCGCGATGCCCTCGAACGGGAGGTTCTTGCCTCCCTCCCCGCCCTGGATGCCGACGCGCTCGCCGAGGTCCGCAGGCTGGGCGAGCGCGTCGCCGAGGCGGCAGAACGTGGAGACCTGCTGGAGATGCGCCTGGCGAACCAGGACTTCCACTTCGCCATGTTCGACCGCTCGCCGCTCGGTCTGGTCGTCTCGGAGATCCGCCGATTGTGGCGACTCGCGATGCCGTATCACGCGGCGTATCTCTTCGATGCCGAAGTGCGCCGACGTGTGATCGCGGAACACGATGCGATGATCGACGCGCTCGCCGACCACGACAACGAGCGTCTGATCGGCCTGATGAACGAGCATCGCCGCGGCGGTGAAGCCGGCACGAGCATGCTTCTGCGGAACACCGCTCGCGGAGGTTCGTAACTCGGCACCCCACGGGTGACGGCCGGCCCGGGGCAATCACGCCGGGCCGGCCGATCGGGTCACCTCATGCCGTTCGAACGGCCCCCAACAGCTTCTTCAACGGAACCGTCTCGTCCGAGAGCAGTTCCCGGGACGGCCGGTGCCCACGTGCGAGCGCGGACCGCAGTGCGACGAAGTCGGCGGGCGCGTTGACGCATTCGGCGGCGAGCAGGCGGTCGTCCTCGAAATAGAGTGCGACGCGGCGCCGAGGCTTGCTCGGATCGGTACGGACCAGCACCTCCGTGTGCCCGCCGATCATTCCGACGATCTGCAGTTTCCACGGCCCCTGGTCGGACCAGAACCACGGCACGGGCCGTTCGACTGCCTCACTTCCGAGCAACGTCGCAGCTGCCACGTTCGCCTGCTCGGTGGCGTTGTCGACGGATTCGAGACGTACCCGGGTTCCCTCACCCGTCGTCTGCACGGTGCAATCACCGATGGCGAGGATTCTCCCGTCCGAGGTCACACAACGCTCGTCGACCAGGACGCCACGATCGCAGGCGAGGCCGAGTTGTTCTGCGAGTTCGGTGCGCGGTTCCGCACCGACCCCTACGAGGACCGTCGCTGCAGCGATCTCGCGACCGTCGTCGAGACGGACCGCACGTACCCGATCACCGTCGAGTGGGATCTCGACGGGTTTCGCATCGAGGACGACGTCCACGCCCATCTCCCGGTGCGCCGCGAGCAGGAACTCGGCCGTTCCTGCTCCGACAGCACGACCCATCAGCTGCCGGCCCGCCTCCACCACCGTGACAGCGACACCCAGTCCCCGGAGTGTGGCGGCGACCTCGACTCCGACGAAACCACCGCCGATGACCACGACCGGTCCGGCAGTGACACGTTCCGCCAGTCGGTGTGCATGGTCGAGTCCACGCAACACCAGGACGTCCCGGTGGTCGGAACCGGGAATCGCCAATCGTCGTGCCCGAGCGCCGGTGGCGAGCACGAGCCGATCGAAGGCGCGCGTCCCGACGGACCCGTCGGAGCGCTCCAGGTGCAGCGTGACGCCGTCAACGTCACGTTCGACCCGGCGGACGGTTGTACCCAGCAACACTTCGATCTCGTTGTCCGAGTAGTGATCTTCCGCACGTAGCATCAGCCGGTCCGGCGTCGACTCCCCCTTCAGCCATGCCTTCGACAAGGGCGGCCTGTGGTAGGGCGGATGCGTCTCGTCACCGATCAACGTCAGAGGTCCGGTGTACCCGCCGGACCTGAGCCGATCGGCCAGTTGCACCGCCGCGTGCGAGGCACCGACGACCACCACACTGCGTGGTGGTGCGCCGGTGCCGGCCCGGTCGCCGGTCATCTCACGCCTGTTCATCGGGGATCGTCACGTGCAGGTCGACCCCCTCGCGGAGAATCAACTGGCACGACAGTCGTGACGAGTCCTCACGATCACTCGCGGTGCAGTCCAGCATGTCGTCCTCGTCCTCCGAAGGAGCATCGAAATGATGCCGGTCCTCTTCGGCGAGGTAGACATGACAGGTCGCGCACGAGAGCGAACCACCGCACTGTCCGACGATCCCGGACACACCGTTGCGGACGGCTGTCGACATCACGGAATCGCCGGGCACACCGTCGATCACGCGTTCCGTCCCGTCCGGTTGGACATAGAACACCTTGGGCATGTCGGGTCCCTACCAGGTGACGGGGAGATCGACGATGGGCTGTGTGAGGTTGTCGTTGTCCACCACTGCCTCACCAGCGAGCCTGAGGCCCGGGAGCCGCTTGAACAACTCGGTGATCGCGACCTGCATCTCCATCCGCGCCAGTGGTGCTCCGAGGCAGTGGTGCAGGCCGTAACTCAACGTCAGGTGCGGGTTGTCCTTTCGACGTACGTCGAAGGTACCGGGGTCCGAGACTGCGACCGCGTCGTGATTGACCGAAGCGGGATCCACCAGCACGGCCTCCCCCTCGGCAATGACCTGGCCGTCGATCTCCACGTCCTCGGTGGCGACGAACGGAACGAGCCCCCCGCCTCCTGCAACGGTGTCGTAGATGGACATACGGCCGTTGCGGAGGATCTCCTCGACCGCAGTGGGTGCCACGGCGTCGACATCCTCGAGGAGGACCGCCAGCTGGTCTGGGTTCTTCAGGAGCGACAGGACACCGGAGCAGATGAAATTCGCCGTGTTGTCGAAGCCTGCCACGATGAGGATCATCGCGATGGGAAGGATCTCCCCGTCGGTGAGCGAATCGTCCTTGTCCGGCGCATTGGCCAGATCGCTGAGGAGGTCCTCCCGGGGATTCTTGCGCCGATCCTCGATCAGAGCACTCAGGTACATGAAGAGTTCGGTCATGTTCTGCACGACCTCGTCCTCGGGCATGTTCGCCACCGCGAGCGTGGCAGCGCTCCACTTCTGGAACTTCGGACGATCCTCCGGCGGAACGCCCAGCAGGTTGGACAGCATCTGGATCGGCAACGCCACGGCGTAGTCGCTGACCAGATTCGCCGGCGCACCCTTGTCCACCATCTCGTCGATGAGCTCGTTCGCGAACTCGACCGCAGATTCCCGCATGGCGCGCACGCGCTTCGGGGAGATGGACTTCTGTACGAGTTTGCGAAGTTTGGTGTGGTGCGGCGGATCCTCGAACTGGATCGTCGACTTCAGGAAGTCCGGGAACTCCACGAAGTAGGGCACGGCCCGCTCACCGGTCCGGAAGGGCTTCCGAACGAAGCGGGGATCGCTGAGCATGTCGCGGGCTGCAGCGTTCCGGTGGATGACCCAGACGTCACCGCCGATCGGCATCGTCATCTTCGTCATGGGCCGCTCGGCCGAGATGGCGACGTACCGCTGGACGGCATCCTGCGGAGGGACGGCCGCGAACGGGTAGGAGGTGTCGACCACCCGGCCGGTGGGAGTCGTGGACGTTTCCGTTGAGCTCACTGTAATTCTCCTGGGGCTGAACCGATGTCGGGAGATTCCGCTCAGGACGAAGCGGGAACCTCGGCGGGGGCGACGACCTGCGGCGCAGCGTCGGCGGTGATCGCCATGATCTCCTCGAACCGCTCGGCCACCGTGTCGACCGTAAGATCGGGGTCGTGGATGCCCACCGTGTTGACCAGAGCGAGACGGTTGACGATGCCGCCGGCGACGTTGAACACCTCACCGGTGACGGTGCAGTCCGGGTGGACCAGGTATGCAGCGACCGGAGCGACATGCTCGGGGCGCAACTGGGTGCGCATGTACTCCATCACCTCGGGCGACAGGGTGTCCGCAGACGCCTCGGCCATCCGGGTGCCGGCGCCGGGAGCGATGGCGTTGACCTTTACCCCCGAGGCGAGACCTTCGACCGCCAGGTTCCGGGTGAGGCCGAACAGTGCGCCCTTCGATCCGCCGTAGTGCGACATGTCCGGATTACCGAGCATCGCTTGGGAAATGGTGTTGACCACGCGACCGGCAGGCGACTTCAGCAGGTGCGGCCAGGCCGCACGGCACAGCCGGAGCGCACCGAAATAGTGGACGTCGAGATGACGTTGGTACTCCTCGTAGGGAACTTCGTCGAACGGTGCGGTACGCACGATGCCCGCGTTGTTGATGACGGCGTCGAGCCGGCCGAATTCCGCCAGGGCGATGTCGACGAGGGCGTTGGCGCCTTCCTCCGTCGAGACGTCGGCCGCACATGCCACGGCACGTCCACCCGCCGCGGTGATCACCGCGGCGACCTCCGCTGCCGGGTCGTCGCCGTCGACGCCGGAGCCGTCGATGGTGGCACCCAGGTCACCGACCACCACTGCGGCACCACGCGCGGCCAGCAGTTCGGCGTGGGCGCGGCCGATTCCGCGACCTGCTCCGGTGATGACGACCACGCGGTCGTTGAAATCCAATGTCATGATGTGTCCTCGGATGTGGTGGGAAGTGTCGGAGTCAGGGACGGGTGTCGCCGCCGCTCACGGAAACGTCTGCTGCCCAGATGGTTCCCAGTGCTTCCCGAGCGGACTTCTCGAAGTCGAAGACCTCGACACCGACGGTCATGTAGAGCGTGGTGCGGTCGGGGCCACCGAGCAGGCAGGCCGAGGCGACGCCGTTCTCGAGCGGGACCGGAACGGCGTCCGTCATGCCGTCCTCGGTGAAGCGGGCCACGTAACCGCTGCCGGGCATCGCCGCCCACACGCCGCCCTCGGTGTCGAGTCCGATTCCGTCGGGAAGGAACGGGCAGGCGGCGAACGGACGAGGATTGGACAGTGATCCATCGGCGGCGCGGTCGATGACCGTCAGTCTCTGCGCCGTCACCTCTGCGGTGTAGACCTTCGTTCCGTCCGCGCTGATGGTAATGCCGTTGGCGCACATGAGCGGTCCGACCTCATCGGCCGTGGACACGGTCCCGTCGGGCTCGACGACGATGATCGGGGACGCCACCGGCTCGGCACCGGCGAACAGGTCGAATCCGAGCTGGGTGACGTATGCGCGGCCCTCCGCGTCGACGACCATGTCGTTGATGGGGGCCGGCGCGAGTGCGGAGACATCGGCGAGTACCTCGAGGTCGTCGGGCCCCTTCCCGCCGTGGACGAGGACGAGCTTCTCACGCATGGAGGTGACGATCAGCCGGCCGTCCGGGAGCCATCCGAAACCGCCGAGGTGGATCGGAACGTCGGTCCCTGCACGACGGCCCGACGCGTCCACGACGACCGTCGCGTTGCCGTCGGCGTCGAGGGTTTTCAGTGTCGAGGTGTACATGTCGGTGAACCAGAGGGCGCCGTCGTGCCAGCGCGGGCACTCGGGCCACGAGAACCCGCTCGCGATCTTGCGGGGTTCGACGATGCGCGCCTTCGCCTCTGCGACAGCGGCGGCGGTGTCGGCAACTACGTTGGTCATGTCGTGCCTTCCAGTGAGAGGGACCGGGCGCAGATGTCCACGGTGGTTCTGCCAACGCGACGAGGACGACCCGGGAGAGGGCCGTGAACTACGTCACAACTACGTTCACGAGGGACATTAGGTCCCGGAAAATCCCGCATACGGGGTGCATCCCGCTGAGCGGTCAGCTTCCTTTCGCGGGCGTGCCGAGCACGCTCTTCATCTGCCCGGCGACAGATTCGTCGTCCACCGGGGCACAAGGCGGACGAGCCGATCGAGGATGTTCGCGTCCTGGCCGATGACCACGCGGAAGCTGCCCTTCTCCATTCCGGAGACGATCAGCTCCGCTGTCCGCTCGGGTGTCGTGGCACGCACCTTGCGACCACCCGCATCGATCATCTTCACGCCCGAGTTGCCGCTGAGATTCGTACTGATGTTGCCCGGGAAAACGGTCGTGACCACCACGCCGGTATCCGAGAGTTCCTGGTACAGACCCTCGCTGAACTGTTTGACCGCTCCCTTGGAGGCGCCGTAGACCGTCTGGCCTGCGAACGGGACGAGACCGGCCAGACTGGCGATGTTCACCAGCGAGGCCTCCGGGCGCTGCCGGAGCTCGGGCACGAATGCCAGGCACATGTTGACCACGCCCCAGAGATTGACCTGCAGAACGCGTTCGATCTCGCTCCGTTCGAGTTCGAGGACCGGGACGAACCGGTGGATGACGCCGGCAACGTTGACGAGACCGTCTATCCGTCCATGTTCGGCGAGGACGGCTGCGGGCAGCGCATCCACCGCCACCCGATCCGTGACGTCCACGACGTGCAGCGAGACCTTCGCGTTCCGGTCACCGGTGAGTGCCTGCGTCTCGCGCAACCACTCCTCTTTCAGATCAACGAGCGCGACCCGGGCTCCCCGTTCGAGCAACGTCAACGCTGTCTGCCGTCCGATACCGTTTCCGGCTCCCGTGACGACGACGACCTTCCCGTCCAACCGCATGCGACACCTCTCCCTGTCCGGTGGCGCACCGCGCGACACCACCCGTCTCTTCGTCTACCGGGCAGACGTCCTCGGATGTTCGGAGCCGACCGCACAGCGGGAGACCGAATGTGGTTCGTCCTCGGATCACGTGTCCGCGGTGGCCCGGCTCTCCTTGCCGTTGTGCTGCACGGAGCCGGTGTGTTCCACGGAGTCGTTGTGCTGCACGGACCCCAGATAGGCGTGTTCGATCCGGCCGGGATCGGCAGCGAGCGATGCCGCGTCCTCCGACAGCACCACCGACCCGTGCACCAGTACGGCGGCACGGTCGGCGACATCGAGCGCAAGGCGCACATGCTGTTCGACGAGGAGCACGGACATCTCCCGCTCCTCCACCAACCGCCGTAGCACCGAAAGGATCTCGTCGACGATCACGGGGGCCAGGCCCATACTCAGTTCGTCGATCAGCAGAACCTTGGGCCGCTGGAGGATCGCCCGGGCGATCGCCAGCATCTGCTGCTCGCCACCCGACAGGCGACCCGCGGCGACACGGAGCCGCTTCTCCAATGCGGGAAAGTATTCGAGCATCTCGTCGACGGCGCCGGAACGGCGACGGCGATCGTGTACCGCGAGCCGGACATTGTCGGTCGTGCTCAGTTCTCGGAAGAGTGCCCGGTCGTCGGGGACGAGGACCATTCCCGAACGCACGGCATCACGCGGCCGGCCCGGAACCACATCGAGTCCGTCCACGACCACGTCGCCACCGAACCGGGGTAGCAACCCGGCGAGGGAGAGCAAGAGCGTGGTCTTGCCGGCTCCGTTCGGTCCGAGCAGGCAGGTGATCGTTCCCTTCTCCACGCGTAGGTCGACGTCCCGGACGCAGGGACGCTGCGGTAGGTAGCCCGTCGAGAGTTTTCGAATCGTCAGTCCGCTCACGAGAGCGCCTCCTGGGGATCGAGGGCCGGTGCGGCCGCAGATGCGGGAACCGTGTCGTGCCCGGTCTCCGCCGGAGCAGGCGGCAGGCCCAGATACGCGCTGATCACAGCTTCGTCGGCCCGGACTTCCTCCGGTGTACCGCATGCGATCACCCGCCCCAGATCCAGGACGACGACGCGGTCGCAGATCGTGAGGACGAGTTCCATGTCGTGATCGACGAGCAGGATCGACGTACCGGCGTCGCGAGCGGCGCGGAGCCGGTCGCCGAGCCAGCGGCTCTCGGAGCTGTCGAGGCCTGCGGCCGGTTCGTCGAGCAGCGCCACTTTCGGCGACGAGACCAGCACGCGGGCCACCGACACCAACTGACGCCTGCCTTGGGACAGGGTCGACACCTCGGCATCCGCGACATCCCCGAGACCCACCGTGTCGAGGACCCTGCGCACCCGCTCCGAAACCGCTACCGCGGAGGACTCGTGTCCTCTCGCCGCACCGACGGTCACGTTCTCGACGACCGACAGGTCGTCGTACAGTTCGACGTCCTGGAAACTGCGGCCGAGCCCTCTCCTGCTGAGGCGGTAGGGCCGCAGATCGCTGACGTCCTCCCCGTCCAGGACGACGGCACCGGTCGCCGGAGCGAAGCCGGTGACGGCGTCGATGACGGTGGTCTTTCCCGCACCGTTCGGCCCGATGAGCCCGACGATCTCTCCGGCACGGACATTGAAGGAGACCCCGGACACCGCGTGCACCGCACCGTATTTCACATCGAGGTTCTGCACGGACAGGAGCGGGCCACCCGTCTTCGACGCCGGCACCTGCGCGGCCACCGGTTCGACCTCGCGGGCGTCCGCTGCTCCGTCGAGGGACGTCCTCCGCCTCGACGGCCAGGGGATCCGTGGCAGCTTCCCGGCGATACCGTCCGGATTGACCATGATCGTGACGATGAGCAGAATTCCGCTGATCACCGCGTAGTAGTCACCGACGTGCAGGAACCGGTCGACGAGCAGGAACAGCAGTCCGCCGGGCGCGATGATCCCGGCCAGCACTGCACCCGTGATCGACGTGATGCCGGCGATGTACATGATCGCGAACAGGGTGATTCCGAGGAACACCGTGAAGGGTTCCGGTGTCGCCAACGTCTGTTGATACGCCATGAGCGATCCGGCGAGTCCGGCAAGAAAGGCGCCGATGGCGAATGCCGCCAACTTCGTTCGGGGGACGTCGATTCCGGATGCCGCGGCAGACCGCTCGTTCGCCCGGACCGCGAGCATGTCGGTCCCCAGGCGGCTGCGCCGTAGCCATGCCACCCCGAGTGCCGCTGCGACGAGCACCGCCAGGCACATCAGGGCGAAGGCGAGTCGTGGATAGCCCTCCCCCGCACCGATCCCCAGATCGAATCCGAACAACCGAGGGCTGTCGACGGGAGCACCCGCGACACCGCCGTTGAGTTGCGGGTTGCGGAACCAGAACGCTTCCAGGAAGACCGCCAGCGCCAACGTGACCACCGTGAGGGGCAGACCGCGCACCCGAAGGGCCGGCAGCCCGATCACGATACCGATCACCATCGCGAACAGCGCACCGATGAGCGGCGCGAACGGGAACGGGATCCCGAGATGCGTGTTGAGGACACTGATCGAGTAGGCACCCACTCCTGCGAGCGTGAGCTGCGCCAGCGACACCTGCCCGGTATAGCCGGTGACCACCACCTGGGACAGTGCGATCACGGCGAAGATGATGCTGCTGATGATCGCGGCGCGATAACTGCCCCCGGTGACGAGCAGCGCGACGACGGCGATCGCGACGGCCACGAGCGCGGGAGCGAGGATCCGCTCGGGACGAGGCGCGTGACCGAGCCTTTGGCGGACGACACTGCCGCGATCGGGCAGCGGTCGTCCTTTGAAGACGAGGAAGACGAGGATCAGCAACAGCGGGATGGCCTCCGCCGCACCTGCTCGCGGGAACCAGTCGAAGGTGGCCTGCAGGTTCGTGGTCTCCGCTTGCAGCGCCCCGATCACGATTCCTGCAACCACGGTCAGCCAGATCGACCGGAAGTTCCCGACGAGGGTCGCCGCGAGGGCGGGAACGATGAACATCGAGTACGCAACGGGATTCAGGGCCACGATCGGCGCTATGAGGATGCCACCGAGGCCGGCCACCACGGACGACAGTGCCCAGTTGCTGAACGCGATCCGATCCGGTGAAAGACCCGTCAGGTAAGCACCCTTCTCCGACTCGGCCGCCGCCTCCGTCGCGATTCCGAAGCGACTGAACCGGAACACCAGTGTGGCCACCAGAGCTATCGCGATGATCGTGGCAGCCAGCCAGATCCGGTCGGTCGGCGCCTGCCGGGCGCCGATAGCGATGCTGTCGAGAGCGAAGATCGGTTCCACAGCCACGATCTCGGTCCCCACACGCAGGGCGATCAATGCCTGCAGCACGATCATCAGACCGATGGACGCCACGGCCTTGGCGATCACCGGTGCGTCACGGAGCGGCCGGAAGATCAGAGCATAGAAGATCAGGCCGAGCAGCGCCGCGATCACGAGCGACAGGGCCATCGCCGGGGCGACCCCGAGCGGTCCACCGAGATCGACCGTTCGGGGCAGCCCCGGAATCGGGACCATCAGCTCACCCGTACGCAACAACGCATACGTGTAGGCGGTGTAGAGGGCCACGGCACCGGTGGCGAAGTTGACGACGCCGGAACTCTTGAACGTCATCACGAGTGCCAGCCCGATGGCTGCGTACACGGCTCCGTTGCCGAGACCCAGTACGAGATAGGCGAGATGGTCGGTCATGTCGTGTCCTTGTGGGATTCGGCCGGTCCGTCAGCCCGTGACCGTGAGGTCGACGGGAATACCCTGATCGTCGATCTCACCGATCAGCATCTGCGACGAGCAGATCGACGGCATCATCGGGAATGCGGTTCCGTTGCAGGTGAAGGTGATTCCTCCGCCGGCCGGCATCTCGACGTTCTCACTGGTCCGAAGTGCCTCACGGATGGATGCCGCGTCGACCTCCCCGGTGATGCCGTCCGTTGCGCCGGCAAGAGCCATCACGGTCTGGTAGCCGGTCGAGCCGTATCCCGTCGGGGACAGGTCAGGGGCGTACTCGGCGAGAATCGACCGGAACAGTACGGTGTCCGGCCGGTCCGACAGCGCATCCGTCGCGGTGATTCCGATGTTGCCCTTGACGTTGTCGATACCGATCGCCTTGACCACGTTCTCGTCCAGGCAGGTCGGGATCAGCACCTTCTTCACGGTCGGCGCTGTCGTCTGCACGGCCTTCAGCACCGAAGTGCAGGTGGCGGCGTCGCCGATGAAGCTGACCCCATCGGGGTTGTCCGCCAGCCCGGCTGTCACCACGGGGGTCGGATCCGGAATGCCCAGAGCGACCGGAACCACGTCCAGCCGAACTCCGAAGCCCTCGAAGATCGGCTTGCCCATCTGGTCGATCATCGCCGCGATTCCACCGCCGTCACTGGCGAACATCGTGAACGTCGACATCCCTTCCTGCTGCGCTGCCGTCGCGGCCGCGGTCAGTGTTCCGGGAAGGCCTGCGGACAACGATGCAACCTCGGGTGAGGTCAGTTCGATCGGTGCGACACCGTTGAGCGTGACGTACGGGATACCTGCCCCGATGACGATCGGAACGATCGCCGGGCCCATCGATGTACCGGGCGACAGCACGGCCGCCACCTGCTGTTCGACGAACTGGTTCGCGCAGGCCGTCGCCGACGTGGGCTCCTCCTGCTGCTTGCAGACGACGAGATCGACCGGCCGGCCCGCGAGTCCGCCACCGTTGTTGTTGAGGTACTCGACCGCGGCCTCGGCTCCCTCACGCATCTCCGGCAGCGATACAGCGGCACCCCCTTCGGTCGAGACGAAACCGATCTTCACCGGTTCGCCGGTCGCCGGGTCGCTCGGCAGGGCGGAGGTGGATGAGACCGCCGCCGCTGTGTCGTCCTGCGGTTCGTCGCTTGCACATGCTGCGAGGCCGAACATTCCGGCGAGCAGCAATGCGCTCGTTCCCGCAACCGTCCGGAACTGTCGATTCCGACCGCTCGAATTCATAACGCGGACTCCTTCAGAGGATGGTGATGTCCGACCGGACGAGATGCCGGACACATTTCTTCTCGCCCAGTGATCTGCATCACCCCCGACGTGGACGCTGAATTATGTGCGCACGCTCGAGGCCGGTGGACGGTGGTCTCCCGTTCAACGGGAGGAGCATCCGGGCGGTCCGTTCAGCGGGAGATGCGAGTTCTGTTGCCGACGTCTGCCGTCATTCTCCACTCGGGAGTTCCTCGCCCCGCTCGTCGCGTGCAACTTCTGCTTCATCACCGGGACCGGTCCGACAAGGAGATCCATGAGCAAGCCCCCGCGTTTCGCTTTCACGAAGATATTCGTCGACGACATCGAGACCGAAGCCGCTTTCTATACAGCAGTTTTCGGCATGAGGGAGAAGAACCGACTCACCGTGGGGCAAGGGAAGGACGCCGTGGAGGAGATCATCCTCACCAGCGACCGGGGTGATGACTCCTCACTGATCGTGTGGCGGTACGTCGAGCGAGCCACTCCCCCGGCGGGAGAGGCCGTGCTCGGATTCGACGTGGCCGACGTCGCCGCCACCGTGCGTACGGTCGAGGAGGCCGGCGGGACCGTCGACACACCGATCGAGAAGATGTCCGACCTCGGGTTCGCCGTCGCCTTCGTCAAGGATCCCGAGGGACACCTCATCGAGATCACCCAGAAGCTGTAGACAGCCGACCATCCGAGCCAGGGTGCATCCACGCTGCCGGCACGGCGACTCGGCAACGAACCCATGCCTCGGCGCCACTCTCCCGTGTCCAGCGCGGGCAGGACACGGGAGAGCGAGCTCTCATCGCACTTCGAGAGGAGCTTCCGCCGGATAGCGGCCGGGTGCCATCTTGTAGAACTCGGTCAATGCCGCCACGAACGCCATGTCGTTCATCGGATCGCCCGGCTCGTCGACGGCATGACCCTTGGCACGCATGTCGTCGATCAGGATGCCGAAGACCTTGTCGGGGGTCAGGTCGTCGGTATGGTCCTGGTAGCGGCGGACGTCGTCGATGTCGTCGAACAGCAGAGCCGTGTAGTGGACGAGCAGCCGCATGTCGGCCTCGCCGAAACGGCGGATCTCCTCGTCTCCGTTGCGGACCGACCACTCCGCGTCCCCGACGGCGTGCAATCGGGTGGTCATGTCCAACTCGGGATAGTCACGCTGATCCCTTGCCCCGTTGGATTCTCTGCGGTGGTACATCCGGGAGTTGTCCGTGAGGAATGCGGTGTTCCAGAACGGGGCCGCGATCCGAGCAGGGTCCTCGTCCGGTCCGTCCGGCCAGTACGTGAAACCCCCGTCGATATCGGACCGGTTGAAATACGTGAGGACCTGGGCCGACTTGACCTCCCACGAGTCGAAGAGGCCGGATTTCGACATGATCGCCAACAGCCAGATCGGCGTGTTGAACAAGCCCATGCCGCGGAACACAGCAGTGTCGAAGTGTCCCGGATCGTAGCTGTGCGACGGCCCGCACAGGTTGAAGAGCAGGTCGTGCACCATGCCGTACTTCGCTCCGTGGAGCGACCGTGCGGTGTCGAGAAGCTTACGCCCGAAGTAGATGTCGTGTAGTTCGGGATAGAAGACCACGCCGTCGTTGCCGAGGAATCCCCGGAACACCGGTGCGACGAAGTCCGACAGTGTCGCGTCCGCTTTACGATCCTTCCCACCGGAGATCGCGAGATACTCCTCGGTCGACGAGAAATGATGAGCAAGGATGAGACGCCACGGGCCGTTCTTCCGGATCACGGAGAAGATCGTCTCGATCTCCTCCGGTGTGTAGAAGTTCTCGATCACGGACGGTGGCGCCACGGGAATCATCGGATGACGCTCGAGGGTGGTCATTGGGGCTCCTCTCTGCCGCGGCATCAGCCCCGGCGGAACGGTGATCCGCGTGACAGTAAGCACTTTCGATCGCATCGAATCTGACGGATTCCGAAGAGCGGGAGGGTTTCCCGTCGAGATCGCCTGCCTTCTACCCACGTGCAGCGGCGGCACCTGCCCGACGGCCGAAGAAGCTGCCGTCGCCGAGACTGGCACCGCTCGCGTAACCGCCGGCACAGACGCCTGCGGTGCACCGCCCGGCCGCGAAGAGACCCGGTATCGGCTCTCCCGAGATGTGCAGCACGCGGGAGTCCGTGTCCGTCTTCAATCCGCCCAGGGGGAACCCGCTCGTCATACCTCTCAGGTCGAATGCGGCGATCGGCGTTCCGATCGGCCGCACCCATTTCTCGTTCTTGGAGAACAGCGGGTCGGATCCGTCCTCGGCGTGCATGTTGTAGACACTCAGTGTCGAGGTCAGCGTTCCGGCAGGGAGGCCCATCTCCGCCTCGAGTTCTGCGGCCGTTTCACATACCCACGTCGGTTGCGGACCGGCCGACACCCCTCCCAGCACCTCGTCGTACGCGCGTTGATCGAGGATCAGGAAGGCTTCGTTGTTCTGATGGAAGAGCATCGCCTGCCCGATCCGCCCCGGATAGGTGTCTTCCGTGATGAACCGCTGTCCGTGCGCGTTGACGATGATTCCGCGCACCATGAGCTGAGGTGACGTGTGGACGGCGACCTCGGCAGCATCCATGTGCGCCGTCGCAGCACCGAGCGCTTGTCCGATCCGGATCGCCCGACCGTCGTGAGCGTCGATCGCAGATCCGGGCCGCCCGAGGAGGGCCGGCACGTGATCGCGCACCATCTCCTCGTCGAATGCGAAGCTCCCCATTGCGAGCACGACACCGCGGTGGGCGCGGATGGTGATCGTCGTGCCGTACCTGCGCGCGACCACACCCACGACCCGGCCGTCGTCGTTCACGACCACCGTCCGGACCCGAATGTCGTACTCTGCTTTCACACCCAGTTTCTCGGCTGTCTCGGCGAGGGGCTTCATCAGCATGTACCCGCCCCCGCGCTCACCGGTCTTCTTGTTGTCCATCTTCGGTAGATGTCCACGCGGAGCCGGAGGAATCACGCCCGCGAACGGTGCTGCGTTCTCGCCTCCGGAGTACATCAGCCCTTCGTCGTGCGCCGGCTCCCAGCCGGGCTCGCCCCAGAACTCCTCCTTGAACGGAACCCCGGCTTCGACCAGCCAGTTGTAGTGGTCGACACTGCCCTCGCAGTACGCGTCGACCTTTGCTTCGTCCACGGCGGGGCCCAGCGCAGCCTTCATGAATGCCTTCATGTTCTCGACCGTGTCGTCGAAGCCGCACGCCTTCTGCAACGGTGTTCCGCCGCCGAGGTAGATGAATCCACCTGCCATCGATGCTGCGCCGCCCCAACCGCCGGACCGCTCGAGGACGAGGACGTCGGCGCCGACACGCGCAGCCTCGACAGCAGCACTGACACCGGCAATTCCGTAGCCGGCGACAACGACGTCTGCGGAGAGATCCCACGTCGAGATCTCGGATTCGGGTACGGGACGCACGGAATCGTCGGACATCGTGTTCTCCTCGAAGTAGCGGAAGGGCACTCGGCCGCACGGTCCCACTCTTCCGGCGCAAATGGGACGAAGTCTCCCGCTCAGCGGTCGATGGGCGCCGCATCCACGGCGGTGCCGCCGACACTCGTCCCGAATCGGTTCGATCGGCGTGAACCGACGAAGAACGAACGTTTCACCGCATCGGGCGGTGAAACCACCCTCGTCTCAGGAGGACAACGGATGTCCGATCCCTCGACCCCGCCCGCCGATGATCGCCGCGACAGCGCAGTGGTGACCAGGTCCACGACCTTCGTCATCGCTGCCCTGGTCCTGGCGGAATGCGTGAGTGCCTTCGAAGCCGGGATGATCTTCATCGCCCTGCCACGGTTCGGCGAGATCTTCGATGCACCGGCCTCGACGACCGGATGGGCGGTGACCGCCTACATGCTCGTCGCCGCGACGACAGCGCTCGTGGGTGGCCGCCTCGGCGACATGTACGGCCGCAAGAAGGTCCTGATCATCGCGATGATGGTGTCGACACTCGGCTCCGTCATCAGCGTCTTCGGCGATTCGATGGGCGCGATCATCCTCGGCCGAGGTGTGCAGGGCGCCGCCGGCGCGATCCTGCCGCTCTGCTACGGGCTTGCACGAGAAGCACTCCCGCCGAGCAAGGTGGCCCTCGCTGTGGGATACATCAGCGGCGCGGCCCTGCTGGCCGGATCGGGTGGCTATTTCGTCGCGGGAGTACTGCTCGATGTGGCCGACTGGCACATGATCTTCGTCTTCGCCGCCGCGCTCGCCGTCGTGGCGTCCGTGGTCGCAGCGTTCGCCCTACCCGGCACCCACACGCGCACGGACCTCCCCCGGTTCGACTATCTGGGTGCTGCACTGCTGACCCCGGGCCTGGTGGCCCTCCTCTACGGCATCACGCAGGGACCGACCTGGGGTTGGGCCGGTTTCGGCGTTCTCGCCCTCATCATCGGGGGGCTCGTCGTCCTGAGTGTGTGGACGGTGTGGGAGTTGCGCCTGGCAGAGCCCCTCGTGAATCTCCGGGCACTGGCAACCAAGCGGATGACTCTCAATCTGATCGCCGTCGCGGTTCTGGCGCTCGGCCCGGTCGGAGCCGTCCAGATCGTCACTCCCCTGATCCTGCAGGCTCCGACCTCCATGCCCGTCGGACTCGGCATGCCGGCAACCGTGGCAGGTCTCATCGGCGGCATCGGGGCCATCGTCGGATTCGCGGCGTCCCCGATAGCGGGGATGGTCGCAGGGCGCTGGGGTGGCCGGACCGCGTTCTTCATCGGAGCAGCTCTGTTCGCCGTGGCCAACCTCCTGATTCTCGTGGGTCACAAGTCGCTGCCCGTCATGATCGCCGTCTTCGTCGTTGCCGCTGTGGCAACAGCGTTCGCCTACACCGGCTACCCGAAGATCGTCATCGAATCCGTGCCGGAGGACGTCACCAGCGTCACGACCGGAGTGCTGGCCACAGCCCGACAGGCGTTCTCCGCCATCAGCGTTGCGATCGTGTCGGTCATGCTCTCGCTGTGGACCGTGCCGGACACCACCATGCCGACATCGGCGTCGCTCGACCTGGCGGTCGGCTGGTTCGTGTTGTGCTCGCTGATCGTGGCGGCGATCTGTTTGTTCATCGGCCGGCCGCAACAGGCGCAGGCCGTCGACTCGCCTGTGAGCGACGGCCGGGACGACGCCGACATGTCCGGCGCCGCAGTCTGAAAGCGCACCCGGCGTGGGCCCGTTCGTTCCTCCGGGAAAACCCTCCCGCGAAGCGGGATACGGTCGTCCTGGGACTCCCCGACGACCGTAGGTTCTCGATATGGCAGACGAGAATATCTTCGTGGTCGACCGTGTGGTCACGAAACCGGGATGTGCACGTACGTTCGTCGACAGATACATCGCCGAATACGTACCGGGGGGACGTGGACGAGGAATGACACTCGACCGGATCCTCGTCAGTCCTCCGGTCTGGTCCGACGACGAAACCAACGTGGTCACCATCATGTGGTCGGTCGACGGCGTGAAGTCGTGGTGGAACATGACCCGACAGGGACGACGAGACCCCGAACTCGGACTGTGGTGGTCGGATATGGATCAGTACATCACCGAGCGCTCGCGGACGATGGCCGCCCAGGCCGCCGACATCGAAGGACTTGCCGATGTTTAACGTGGTCAGAGTTGTGCACTTCGACGAGTCCGCCAGCACTGCGGACTGCGCCGAATACGTCGACACCGTTCGGATCGCCGCCAAGGAACTCGACACGCTCGGACACTTCGTGGCTCCCACCCTGCCCGGCGTGATCAACGGTGGCAATGTCCTTGTGCACCTCCGTTTTCCTTCCGCAGAGATCGCCGCTCGCCACATCGGCGATTTCGACGTCACCCTCCGTACACCCCCCGCGATGTATGTGGACGGAGTCGGTTATCCGGCCTCCTCGGCGCACAGACGTCCGGACGAGCCGCACACGGTCTACCGCGCGCTTCTGGTGCGGGTCGACCCCGACGCCTCGGTCGAAGCCGTCGAGGAGTTCGAAGGTGACCTGTTGAAGATGCCGGGGTACATCCCCTCGATCGTCGCCTGGCGCCTGAGCCGGGTAGCGGATTCGGTGGGCCGTACCGAATGGACGCACGTGTGGGAGCAGGAGTTCACCGATCACGACGCTCTCATGGGCCAGTACCTGAATCATCCGGTCCACTGGAGCATCGTCGACCGCTGGTTCGACCCGGAGTGTCCGGAAGTGATTGTCCGCGAACGGGTGTGCCACACCTTCTGCTCCGTCGACGACATCGCCATCGAGTGAGAACGACGACGTCCTCGGACCATCGGTGATGGTCCGAGGACTCGTCTTCAGCAGGGTGCGGTCACTCGAACAGTGAGCGCATCATCTTCCAGATCTCCTGCCGTGCAGGCTCCGTCAGCGACAGCGACGGGAACGTCAGGAATCCGTGGAAGAGACCGTCGAATCGTCGATGCCGTACTTCCACACCGGCGTCCGCGAGTCGTTGCGCGTAATCGTCACCGGACGAGCACGGTGGATCGAGTTCGGCGGTGATCACGACAGCCTGCGGCAGTCCTGCAAGCGAATCGGCCCGCGTCGGGACCACTCGGGGATCGTCCCTGCCGTCCGGGGCGTACTGCTCCCAGTACCACTTCATCGCCTTGGTGGTGTTGTAGTACCCCGACCCGTACTTCCGGTACGACTCCGTGTCGAAGTCGTCGTCGATGACCGGATAGAACAGCGCCTGGCCGAACACTGCAGGCCCCCCACCGCCGCGCGCTGCGAGGGCGACGGTGGCGGCGAGGTTCCCCCCGGCACTGTCACCTGCGAGCACGATGCGCGTGGGATCTCCCCCGTACGTCGTGATGTTGCCGGCCGCCCATTCGAGTGCCGCGTACATGTCCTCGTGCGCTGCCGGCGCACGATGTTCCGGTGCGAGTCGGTAGTCGACGGACACGACGACGACGCCGACCCCCTCCGCCATCGAACGGCAGAACTCGTCGTGACTGTCGAGATCGCAGAACACGAAGCCACCACCGTGGGCGAAGACCACCACCGGAATCGCGCCCTCGGAACTCTCGGGCCGATAGACACGGAGCGCGAGGTCTCCACCGGGCCCGTCGATGGTGATGTCGTGGACATCCCGCATGGCGGGCAGGTGCTGAAGAGGTGCACGACGACTGCGGATCAGGTCACGGAGTTCCGGGGGCGGAACCGTGGTGACATCCGGAAAGCCCGCATCCAGGGCTTTCAGCATGGACTCGACTTCAGGATGCAATGACATGTGGGTCTCCTCGATGTGGTGCGTCCGGTCACGCTAAGACCGGGGGCGACAGGTCCGGAACCCGATCTCCCGACCAGCGGTCGACCGAAATACGTCACTTCAGTGGGACGAAGCCTTCGCTCGGACGGACCCGGCCACGAGGATGAGGAGCAGTCCACACCCGACGGTCACCGATCGACGGTGACCGGAGACCCGGAGGAAGCGACATCATGACCACCGCGCACGGTGCCACGTCCGCACCCGACGACGTCTACGACCCCGACGTGAGGAAGCTGGTCGAGGCGATCCGCGCGCGAGGCGTCGGTTCCTTGCGGGACACCGGGGTCGAAGCAGCCCGCCACTCCCTCGAGTCGATCGTCCGGCCCGCCGGCCCCGACATGCGCTCCGTGCAGTCCAGGGAACTCGCCGGACCCCACGGCACCGTTCCCGTGCGCATCTACCGCCCTCGTTCGGCGCCGGATCGACACGCACCCGCACTGGTCTGGTTCCACGGCGGCGGCATGATCATGGGCACCCTCGATTCGTTCGACCGGCTCGCGCGCGAGGTCGCCGAATCGACGCGGGCCGTGGTGATCAACGTCGACTACCGACTCGCCCCCGAACACCGCTATCCCGTGGCCCACGACGAAGCCTGGGCGGCACTCCGATGGGCACACGACAACGCTCACGATCTGGGTCTGGATCCGGACCGTATCGGGGTGGGCGGAGACAGCGCCGGCGGCGGGCTGGCCGCGGCCACAGCTCTCCGGGCCCGCAACGAAGGCGGGCCCCGGATCGCTCAGCAGGTACTGGTGTACCCCGGCCTCGAGCGCCGATGTGATCGACCGTCCATGCGCCACTTCGGCGACAGTCCCTTTCTCAGGGCCGAGGACATCGACTGGATGAAATCGCTGTATCTGGGCGATGATCCGGCAGAGGACGACGAGTACGGAACCCCGGTGCTGGCGACCGATCTGAGTGGGCTCCCTCCTGCGGTGGTGATCTGCGGCTATGCCGATCCCCTCCGGGACGGTGTGGAGGACTACGGACGACGCCTGCAGGAAGCGGGGGTGCCGACGGCCGTCATCCGCTATCCGGGGGTCGGGCACGGATTCTTCATGCAGACCCACGCACTGGCACGGGCCAGGGCCGCGATGACGGAGGTCGGTGCCCTGGTCGCCGCACGGTTCGCTCCGATCGCCTGATCCCGGAAACCCTCCCGGTGAGCAGACCATGACCGTCCCGGAGCCGTGAAACTCCTCGTATTTTGTCCGCGAGCGCGCAACCCGGTTCGCTCGTAGATGCCGAGGGAGGCAGCAATGTCCCGAGAACCCGGATCCCAGGTGGAACACGACGAGATCGAACACGCGGACGTCGTGGTGGTCGGGATGGGTGCCGCCGGTTGTGCCGCCGCTCTGGCCGCCCACGACGCGGGTGCCCGAGTGGTCGTACTGGAGAAGACCGGTCCCGGCGAGGCCGGCGGGAACACACGGGTATCGGGTAGCGGCTGGTTCCATCACGACGATCCCGAACGCGCTGCTGTGTATCTGCGCGCGCTGTGCGGCGACGATCGGCCCCTGCCCGAGCCCGTCGTCCGAGCGTGGTCCCACGGAACCCGAGAGGTGTCCGCATGGGTCGAATCGCTCGGTGTCGAGGTGGGGCCGCACGGTCACTTCAACGCGGCCGGAGCGGAGTATCCCGAGCTGCCCGGGAGCGACTGCTACGGAGGATTGCGTTGTGTCGAGGGGACACTCGGCCAGGGTCGACTCTTCGCGGTCCTGGAGAAGGCATTGCACGATCGCGGCATCGACGTGCGGTACGAGACGCCCGTTGCGCGCCTGACGACCGACGCGCTCACAGGTTCGGTGACCGGCGTCGTCACCGCCGGCGGTGAACGGATCGACGCCGGGCGCGGCGTCGTGCTCGCCACCGGTGGCTTCGAAGGCGACCCCGAACTGGTACGCACTCACCTCGGACTCGAGGACGTGCCGGTGTGGGGAAGCACGGCCGCGACCGGTGACGGCCTCCGTATGGCACAGGAGGTCGGGGCGGATCTGTGGCACATGGACAACATGATGGCGGTCAACGGCATCACCGACCCGGCCTCCCGCCACGGCTACTTCGCGATGTTCGTCCATTCGCGTGGGGTGATCTGGGTCGACGACACGGGCCGTCGATTCGTGGACGAGTTCGTCCCGTCGGGGCACGGACAGGCGCTGATCGACGGGCGGTACGTTCTGCATCCGCATCGCCCCATGTGGGTCGTGTTCGACGAGAAGACGAGGTCGGCCGGTCCGATCAGCGGCTCGGCCGACATCCTCCCGGTCGGATGGAACGTGT
Source organism: Rhodococcus sp. BUPNP1 (assembly GCF_002215235.1). Taxonomy (NCBI): domain Bacteria; kingdom Bacillati; phylum Actinomycetota; class Actinomycetes; order Mycobacteriales; family Nocardiaceae; genus Rhodococcus; species Rhodococcus sp. BUPNP1. Next base: position 15,144 of record NZ_NERM01000019.1, on the reverse strand, counting down.
TGATGAACGGTTATCGGTGGAGCTCCGACAACATGACGGAGATCGAAGCCGGCTGGATACGACGCGGCGACACGCTGGAAGAGCTTGCCGCGGTGACAGGACTGCCCGCAGATGCTCTCGCAGAAAGCGTCTCGGAGTACAACGCTGCATGCGCTGCGGGGGTGGACGAGCGCTTCGGGCGTTCCGCCGCCACGCTGGTGCCACTTCTCGACCCCCCCTTCTACGCCTACCGCAGCGGACCGATGCTGGCGTGGACCAACGGTGGGCCTCGTCGTGACGAACACGCCCGTGTCCTCGCCACGAACGGCACGGTCATCGAGGGACTCTATGCCGCAGGCACGGTGAGCTCGACATTCAGTTGGGCCAAGGACGGCGGTTTCCACATTGCCGATGCGTTCGTGTTCGGCCGCATCGCCGGCGAACACGCCGCCCGTCGTATCGGCTGAGTCCGGAGACCGGGACGGTTCGTGCGTCCTGCGCCCGCCGCGCGCAGACTGCCCGGAGACGACGTTGCGAAGGAGTGTCCTGTCATGGCCCCTGTGCCGAACCGAGATCCGAAGGTGCGGATCGGAATCACCAGTCCGATCGTCACGCGACTTCCGGGTGCGTGCAACGAATGGGAAGCAACCGCCGGGATCGACGAACTGGCACGGATCGCGGTGACCGCCGACCGTTTGGGATTTCATCACCTCACCTGCAGCGAACACGTGGCCGTGCCGGTGCCTGTGGCCGAAGTCCGTGGCGGAACGTACTGGGATCCGTCGGCGACACTCGGCTACCTGGCGGGACGGACCGAACGGATCCGGCTCGCCACGCAGGTACTGGTGCTCGGCTATCACCATCCGTTGGAGATCGCGAAGCGCTACGGCACTCTCGATACCGTCAGCGCAGGTCGGCTGATATTGGGCCTCGGCGTCGGCACGCTACGAGAGGAGTTCGATCTGCTCGATGCCCCCTTCACCGATCGTGGTGCGCGGGCGGACGATTCCCTGGCAGCGCTGCGTGCCGCACTCTCCGAGCGCGTACCGTCCTATCGCGGAAAGTATTTCGAGTTCTCCGACATGGTCGTGGAACCGAACGCGGTACAACCGCGGGTGCCGCTGTGGATCGGCGGGCGTACACCACGCTCCTTGCGACGGGCGTGCGAACTGGCAGACGGCTGGGTTCCTTTCGGTCTGTCGTTCGACGACGTGCAGGCGATGCTGGCCGAGCGACAGGTGCAGTCCGGATTCGAGGTCGTGCTGCCGGCTGCGGGTCTGGATCCGATCGGCGACCCGGACCGGACGAGAAGGAGGCTCGATCGCGCCGTATCGGCGGGAGCGACGATCATCGGCGCCGGCGTGACCGCCGAGTCGGTCGGCCACTACTGCGAGCAGCTCGAGGCTCTCACGGAGCTGTACGGGGAGGCGTTCGGGAACGCCGCGGATCTCCCGCTGCGCGGGAGCGCGACCCCATATCCACCACGACGCGAATAACGTCGACGAAGTCGCCCCTTGACCATCATCAGATCCGAGGAACAGATATGACCGTGTCCGAAGCAGACGCCCGCACCCAGCGCATCCGCACCACCGTGCACGCCTATCTCGATGCCGTGGCCGCGGGCGTGGCCGCCGACATCGCCGCCCTCTACGCCGACGACGCCACCCTCGAGGATCCCGTCGGCAGCGAACCGCGCGTGGGCCGGGCCGCGATCGCCGAGTTCTACAAGGGTGTCGAGGCCACCGAGAACACCACCGAACTGCTCACGCTCCGGATCGGCGGGTCGACCGCGGCGTTCCACTTCCGTGTGGTCACGAAGGCGGGCGAGCAGACCTACGAGATCGAGCCCATCGACATCATGACGTTCGACGACGAGGGGCGAATCACCAGCATGCGGGCGGTCTGGGCACCGAGCGACATGCGTGTTCGCTGACCGGTGGACGGGGCACGGTTCGCCAGCCCCCGCCACGGTGACGGACACTGGAACGAACGCCGATCGATTGGAGCTTCGATGACAGCGGAACACGCGGTACTGGATCCCCGACGGATCCGCGACGTGATGGGCAACTTCTGCACGGGTGTCACGGTGATCACCGCGCTCGACGGCGACGAACCGCTGGGATTCGCATGCCAGTCGTTCGTGTCGGTCTCGCTGGACCCGCCGCTCATCTCGTTCTGTCCCGCCCGCACGTCGACGACCTGGCCGAGGATCCGGGAGGTCGGCAACCTGGCCGTCAACGTCCTGTCCGAGAGCCAGCGCACCCTGTGCGGTGCGTTCGCGGTGAGCGGCGGCAACAAGTTCCGCGGGGTGCGCTGGGAGCCGGGCGACAACGGCGCTCCGGCGCTCGAGGGAGCCCTCGCGCGGGTCGAGGCGACCGTGGAGACCGAGTACGAGGCCGGCGACCACACGATCGTGCTCGCCCGGGTCACGGGGCTGACGTCGCTGCACTCCCGCGGTCCGCTGCTGTTCTTCCAGGGCACCTACGGCGGTTTCGAACGGCGGTGACACCGAACGTCGGCGATGTGGAACGACGGGTGAGGGAATAGACGGTCACCGGCCGAGGTTGGTCCGAAGGTGTGCCCGGCGGCCGATACCGGGCCCCGACGCGAAGGATTACCGGTGACCGTTCCCCTCTCCATCCTCGACCTCGCACACATCGGCAAGGGCGAGACCGCCCGTGAGAGCTTCGACGCCAGCGTGAAGATGGCCCAGCTCGCCGAGCAGTGGGGTTACCGGCGCATCTGGTACGCCGAACACCACAACATGCCGACGATCGCCTCGTCGGCGACGAGCGTGCTCATCGCGCACGTCGCCGCGCACACGTCGTCGATCCGTCTCGGCGCCGGCGGCATCATGCTGCCGAACCACTCGCCGCTGACCATCGCCGAACAGTTCGGCACCCTCGCCACGCTGCATCCCGGCCGCATCGACCTCGGTCTCGGCCGCGCCCCCGGCAGCGACCAGAAGACCATGCGGGCGCTACGCCGCGACCCGACCTCGGCCGACAGTTTCCCGCAGGACGTCCTCGAACTGCAGGCGTACCTGAAGGGCGAGTCACGGATCCCGGGAGTCGACGCGATCCCCGGTAAGGGCACCGACGTTCCGCTGTACATCCTGGGCTCGTCGTTGTTCGGCGCGAAACTCGCTGCCCTGCTCGGTCTTCCGTACGCCTTCGCGTCGCACTTCGCGCCGCAGGCCCTCGAGGACGCGGTGCGGCTGTACCGCCGCGAGTTCCAGCCCTCCCCCGACCACCCGGAGCCGCACGTCATCGCGGGTGTCGGCGTGATCGCCGCCGACACCACCGAAGAAGCGCAGTCGCTGTTCGAGGCGACCAAGCGGGCCCGGGTCGTCCAGATGGTCGGACGCGGGCGCACGTTCACCGAGGAGGAGATCGACATGCTGCTCGACTCCCCCGCCGGCATGCAGGTTCTCGAGATGCTCCGGTACACCGCCGTGGGCACGCCGCAGGAGGTGCGCGACTACCTCGACCGGTTCACCGAGCGCGCGCAGGCCGACGAGCTGATCGTCGTGTCGTCGGCTCCCGGACGCGACGCGTGGCTGCGCTCGCTCGAGCTTGTTGCGCAGGTCAGCGACCTCGTCCCGGCCTGATCGCCGAACACCGGCGGATCGGGCTACCGACGGGTACACTTCAGCGGCCGGCCAGGCACGGCTGAGAACCACGAGTCGTCAACCGCCAGGAGCACGATGAAGTACCGCACCCGCGCTGTTGCAGCGGCAGTGCTGACCGCCGCAGCGGCGATCACTGCACCGGCCGCCGCGACAGCCGATTCCCTTCCCACCGACGGGCCCACCATCTCGGTGACGATCCGCAACGACACCGACGCACCGATGGTGCTCACGTCGACCGAGAACCCCTACGGCAGATGGGTGGACGAGCCGGCCGCGGTGGTCCCGGCCCGTTCCACCGAGACGGTCTCAGCGAGCAGCGCCGACCGGCGCGGGTTCGGCATCCAGATCGACTACACGATGCCCGGCGACGCGACCGTGGCGCTCATGGCCAACAACTACGGCACGGGCGTCGCGAACGGCGACGGCACCCACATCGCAGGTGCCAACCGGCACGGCTTCGAGGTCGCGACCACGGTGGAGGACGGATATCCGTTCATGACAGCGGACTTCGCCGTCACCCGACCCTGAGACGACGAACCGGGCCCGGAAGGATACCTGCGTATCCCTCCGGGCCCGGTTCGTATGTGCGTCGGCGTCGCGCCTCTGTGTCAGCGTCCCGCCGCGTCCATCACGGACAGGTGCGCGAACAGCGCGCTCGCGCCGATCGGGTTGCCGCCGCCGGGGTAGACGGTGCCGCTCGGTGCGGCCATCGTGTTGCCCGCCGCGTACAGGCCGGGGATCGGGGCGCCCTCGCTGTCGAGCACGCGCCCGACGGTGTCGGTCCGCAGACCGCCCTTGGTGCCGAGGTCGGAGATGCCGAACTGCGCCGCGTGGAAGGGGCCCTGTTCGATGGGGACCAGCGCGGAACCACCGCCGGTGAAGGCGAGATCGTAGGGTTCGTCCCCGCGACCGAAGTCCTCGTCGACTCCCTTCGCGGCCAGCTCGTTCCACCGCGCGACGGTCGCCTTCAGGGATTCGGCGGGCACACCGATCTGCTCGGCGAGTTCCTCGAGGGTGTCGGCGGTCTTCCACAGTCCCGCGTCGACGTACTTCTCGGTCTCGACGAGCGGCACGTTCGTCGCCCCGACCGGCGGGACCTCACCGTTCCGGTCGTCGTAGATCATCCAGAACGGCACTGTCATCTCGCCGCGTTCCATGCGGGCGATGACGTCGCGGCCCAGACGGTCGTAGGGTGCGTACTCGTTGGTGAACCGCGCACCGTCCTGGTCGACGAAGATACCGCCCGTGAAGCACAGCGCGAACGCCGAGCGTCCGTCCGGGTGGGTCAATCCCGGCGACCACCAGGCCTGATCCATCAGATCCACGTCGGCGCCGACGGCGATGCCCGCCTCGTGGGCCTTGCCGAGATTCGACCACGGGCCCATCGAGTCCCGCGCGGCGCCGGGCACCCCGTACTTGCCGCGCATCTCGTCGTTCTGATCGAAGCCACCGGCGGCGAGGACGACGCCCTTGCGCGCGCGGATCGCCCGTCGCTCGCCGTCGTGCTCGACGATCGCGCCCACCACGGTTCCGTCCTCGACGATCAGTTCCTCGAGCGGGGTGTTCCGGTACAGGTTCACGTTCGGGTACTTGCGCAGGGCGATGAGGAATCGTCCGACGAGCGCGCGACCGCCGATGAGCATGTCGGGCAGGGGTTCGCCGTTGCGTTCGCGGCCGAGCGGGCCGCGGATCGACTCGTTGAGCTCGGGATCGGCGGCGATGGGCAGCGGCGACGGGACGATGTGACGTCCCTGGGCACGGGCCTTGGGCGCCTTGCCGAAGTAGTCGGGCCACGGGTAGACCATGAATTCGAGGTCGTCGTCGGACTCGAGATAGTCGATCAGCGGGGCGCCGCCGCGGACGTAGGCCTCCTGCAGTTCGCGCGGGGTGCGGTCGCCGACGACCGCGTGGTAGTAGGTCAGCGCGTCCTCGAGGGTGTCATCGTCACCGGCGCGCTGCAGGACCGCGTTGGTGGGGAACCAGACGCCGCCGCCCCCGGAGTACGCCGTGGTGCCGCCGAAGTACTCGGACGCCTCGACGAGGATCACCGACAGCCCTTCGCGCGCAGCGGTGTACGCACCGCAGCACCCTCCGGCTCCCGACCCCACCACGAGGACGTCGCATTCTTCCGCCCACTCCGCCATGACTGTTGCCTTCCGTCGACCGTTCGTGTGGAACACGCCACACTAGGCAGACGTCGGGTCCGCACAGGGCGATCGTCTCGCTGGGCGGGAGATTTTCGTTCTCGACCGTTCCGGCGGATCAGTCCCGCTCGACCGCGGTGCGGTCAGTCTCGTCTGTTGCGCGGCTTCCACACCACGAGGGCGTTGCTGCGCGGAATCGGCACCAGATCGCCGCGCGTCGAACGCAACTGGGCGACCTCTGCGTGGAGTTCGGCGACACGCTGCTGCAGCGCCTCGACCTGGTTGGTCAGCTCTATGATCCGTTTGATCCCGGCGAGGTTGACACCTTCGTCCTGGGAGAGGCGCTGCACTTCGCGCAGCAGTTCGACGTCGCGCGGCGAGTACCGGCGGCCGCCGCCGCTGGTGCGGTGCGGGGTGACGAGTCCGAGCCGGTCGTAGTTACGCAGCGTCTGCGCATGCATCCCGGCGAGTTCTGCCGCCACCGAGATGACGTAGACGCGCGCATCGGGGTCCGGTGACAGATCCCGCGGCATTCTCGTCTCGCTCATCACGCACCTGCCCATCCCTCTCGAGGATCGAAACCGCTTGCCTCTTCTGCACGAAGATAGTTGTGCAGCGCTTCCGTCGCCTTCTCGTCGAGATTCTGCGGGATCGCGACCTTCACCGTGACGAGAAGATCACCGGCGCCACCCCCGCGCTTGGGGACGCCTCGTCCGCGGACCCGCAGGACCCGGCCGTCGGCCGTTCCCGGCGGGATCTTCAGCCCGACGCGGCCGTCGAGGGTCGGCACCGAGACGGTGCCACCGAGGACGAGTTCGCCGTAGCTGACGGGCAGCACGAGGGTCAGATCGTCGCCCTCACGACCGAACACGCGGTCGGGGCGCACGTGCACCGTCACGAACAGGTCGCCGGACGGGGCGCCGCGCAGACCGGCCTCGCCCTGACCGGCGAGACGGATACGCGAACCGTCCTTGATGCCCGCGGGAACCCGCACGGTGATGGTGCGGGTGCGGTTCTGCACGCCGGTACCGCGGCAGTCGCTGCAGGGGTTGTCGATGATCGATCCACTGCCCCGGCAGTCGTCGCACGGTTCCGAGAATCCGAACGCGCCCTGGTTGCGGGAGACCACACCGCTTCCGTTGCAGTTCGGGCAGACCCGCGGGCTCGTTCCCGGCTGGGCACCGCTGCCGTGGCAGGTGGTGCACGGCGCCGGGCTGGTCATCCGCAGGGGAACCGTGACGCCCTGGACGGCGTCGCGGAAGTCGAGCGTCGTCTCGGTCTCGACATCGGATCCGCGGCGTGGACGCGAACGGCCGGCGGTGGAAGCAGTGCCGCCACCGGCGCGGTTGAACAGGCCACCGAAGAGGTCGCCGAGCCCACCGTCGCCGCCGCCGCCGAACAGGTCGCCGATGTCGAAGGTCGCTCCGGTGCCACCGGAGAATCCGCCGGCGCCGGGACGGAAGCCACCCGGCATGCCGCCGGAGGCGAACAGGCGCCGGGTCTCGTCGTATTCCTTGCGCTTGGCGGGATCCGACAGGACGGCGTTGGCCTCGCTGACGGCCTTGAAGCGTTCCTCGGCCTTGGTGTCACCGGGGTTGGCGTCGGGATGCAGGTCCCGCGCCAGTTTCCGGTAGGCCTTCTTGATCTCGTCCTGCGTTGCGTCGGGGGAGACGCCCAGGTCCTTGTAGAAGTCCTTCTCGATCCACTCCCGCTGGCTCACCGGGCGTCTCCTCCTCTCGCGTTTTCTTGTTCTTACTCTGTGCCCGGCTCGGCCGACGGCGCGTCACCCGGCGTGTCCGCCGGATCGCCGTCGGTGACCGTCACCATCGCGTGCCGCAGGATGCGGTCGCCGAAGCGGTAACCCTTGCGGAGCACCGTCCCGAGCACCGGGTGGTGACCGTCGCCTTCCATCTGGACGGCCTCGTGCAGCTCGGGATCGAAGGCGTCGCCTTCCTCGCCGAACGCGACGAGTCCGACACTGTCGAACACACCGGTCAGCTTGCCGGACAGTGCCTTCAGCGGACCCGTCTCCAGGTCGCCGTGGGCGCGGGCCCGGTCGAGGTCGTCGAGGACGTCGAGGAACTTCGCCGCGACGGAGGCCTTGGCCTCCTCCGCGATCGCCGTGCGCTGCGCCTCGGCGCGGCGACGGTAGTTCGCGTACTCCGCGCTCACGCGCTGCAGGTCGGCGGTGCGCTCGGCGAGTTCCTTCGCCTCCTGCGACTGTCCTTCGGTCTGCTCGGCCTTCTCGGCCTCACCCTCCGCAGGAACCGACTCGATCACCTCGCCCTCCTCGGCGCGCGGCTCCTCGGCGGGGTCGCGCACCTCGAAGGTCTCGGGGTCGATCCGTCGCTTGTCGGTGACGGTCACCGGTTCCTGCTCGGGCTTGTCGGCACTCACTTCTTCTCCGAATCGTTCGGCTCGTCGACGACCTCGGCGTCGACGACGTCGTCGGCACCTGCGGCCGCGCCGTCACCGGCAGCGGCACCCTCGGCGCCCTGCGCCTCGTAGATGGCCTGGCCGAGGGCCTGCGACTCGGTCGCGAGCTTCTCGACGGCGGCCTTGACCGCGTTGATGTCGGAGCCGGCGAGGGCGTCGTTGGCTTCCTTGATCGCAGCCTCGACCTTCTCCTTGACGTCGGCCGGGACCTTGTCCTCGTTCTCCTTGATGAACTTCTCGGTCTGGTGCACGAGCGACTCGGCCTGGTTGCGGACCTCGGCCTCCTCGCGACGCTTGCGGTCCTCCTCGGCGTGCGCCTCGGCGTCCTTGACCATCCGGTCGATCTCCTCCTGGGAGAGGCCGGAGCCCTCCTGGATCCTGATCGTGTTCTCCTTGCCGGTGCCCTTGTCGCGGGCGGTGACGTGGACGATGCCGTTGGCGTCGATGTCGAAGGTCACCTCGATCTGCGGGACACCGCGCGGAGCCGGGGCGATGCCGCCGAGCTCGAACGAGCCGAGCAGCTTGTTGTGCGCCGCGATCTCACGCTCGCCCTGGAAGACCTGGATCTGCACCGACGGCTGGTTGTCGTCGGCGGTGGTGAAGGTCTCCGACCGCTTGGTGGGGATCGTGGTGTTGCGCTCGATGAGCTTGGTCATCACGCCGCCCTTGGTCTCGATACCCAGCGACAGCGGGGTGACGTCGAGCAGCAGCACGTCCTTGACCTCGCCCTTGAGGACGCCGGCCTGCAGGGCTGCACCCACGGCGACGACCTCGTCGGGGTTCACACCCTTGTTGGGCTCGCGGCCACCGGTGAGCTCGCGCACCAGGTCGGTGACGGCGGGCATACGGGTCGAGCCGCCGACCAGCACGACGTGGTCGATGTCGCCGACGGAGATGCCGGCGTCCTTGACGACCTGCTGGAACGGAGCGCGGGTGCGCTCGAGGAGGTCGCCGGTGATCTTCTGGAACTCCGAGCGGGTGAGCTGCTCATCGAGGAACAGCGGGTTCTTGTCCGCGTCGACGGTGATGTAGGGCAGGTTGATCGAGGTCGACTGCGAGGACGACAGCTCGATCTTGGCCTTCTCGGCAGCCTCGCGCAGACGCTGCAGGGCCATCTTGTCCTTGGTCAGGTCGACGCCGTGCTGGCCCTTGAACTTCTCGACGAGCCAGTTGACGACGCGCTCGTCCCAGTCGTCGCCACCGAGGTGGTTGTCGCCGGAGGTCGCGCGGACCTCGACGACACCGTCACCGATCTCGAGGAGGGAGACGTCGAAGGTGCCGCCACCGAGGTCGAAGACCAGGATGGTCTGCTCCTTCTCGCCCTTGTCGAGGCCGTAGGCGAGGGCAGCCGCGGTGGGCTCGTTGACGATGCGCAGGACGTTGAGGCCGGCGATGGTGCCGGCTTCCTTCGTGGCCTGACGCTGGGCGTCGTTGAAGTACGCCGGGACGGTGATGACCGCGTCGGTGATGTCCTCACCGAGGTAGGCCTCGGCGTCGCGCTTGAGCTTCATCAGCGTGCGGGCGCTGATCTCCTGCGGCGTGTACTTCTTGTCGTCGATGGCCACGGTCCAGTCCGTGCCGATGTGGCGCTTGACCGAACGGATGGTGCGGTCGACGTTGGTGACCGCCTGGTTCTTGGCGGGCTGGCCCACCAGAACCTCACCGTTCTTCGCGAATGCGACGACGGACGGGGTGGTGCGGGACCCCTCGGCGTTGGCGACCACAACGGGCTCGCCGCCTTCCAGAACGGAAACGACCGAGTTGGTGGTTCCGAGGTCGATGCCGACCGCACGAGCCATAATTTTCCTCCAATGTTCCTGCCGCGACGCGTGCGCGCCGCGAAAACGTTCCATGCCCGACCTGAGCCCGTTCGACTCAGGTGAGCGCGGTCGACTCAAGCCTGCACCCGAGCGGTCCACGCCGTCAAGTTAAGTTGAGTCTCATGCGCTCAAGTTGTCTGACTCGTCCAACGGCAGGTCGTGGACTTTTGTTCCGAGCGTGACGCAGATCACGCAGACGTCGGGATCGCGCTGTTCCGCTTGCTCCCCCGCGTCCGCGGAAACGACCCGCTGGGCGGGAGAGACCGGTGCCCCGCCCGTTCCCGCAGCCCTAGCGTGAGGCCACTTCATGAACCTCCGTGTCCGTTCCGGGACCGGACCGTTCGCGCTCGTGGAAGGACTCCAAGTTGAACGGACAGCATTTCCGATCCGTCGTCACCGCACCCGATGCCACCTCGTACGACGTCGTCGTGGTCGGGGCCGGCGTCGCCGGCCTCCACGCGATCCACCGATTCCGCAGCCAGGGCCTGACGGTCCGCGCGTTCGAGGCCGCGTCGGGGGTGGGCGGGGTCTGGTACTGGAACCGCTACCCCGGCGCGCGCTGCGACGTCGAGTCGATCGACTACTCCTATTCCTTCTCCCCCGAACTCGAGCAGGAGTGGAACTGGAGCGAGAAGTACGCCACCCAGCCCGAGATCCTCGCCTATCTCGAGCACGTCGCCGACCGCTTCGACCTGCGCCGCGACATCCGGTTCGACACCCGCGTCACCTCCGCGGTCCTCGACGAGGACGCCCTGCGCTGGACCGTGCGCACCGATCGCGGTGACGAGGTCTCGGCCCGCTTCCTCGTCGTGGCCGCCGGGCCGCTGTCGAACGCGAACACCCCGGCATTCGACGGCCTCGACCGCTTCACCGGCGACATCGTCCACACGGCCCGCTGGCCCCACGACGGCGTCGATCTCACCGGCAAGCGCGTCGGCGTGATCGGCACCGGATCGTCGGGCATCCAGTCGATCCCGATCATCGCCGAGCAGGCCGAGCGGCTGTTCGTCTTCCAGCGCTCGGCGAACTACAGCATCCCCGCCGGCAACGTGCCGCTCGACGACACCACCCGCGCCGAGCAGAAGGCGAACTACGCCGAACGGCGCCGGCTGTCACGGGAATCCGGCGGCGGCTCGCCGCACCGGCCGCACCCGAAGTCGGCACTCGAGGTCTCCGAGGACGAACGACGCGCCGCCTACGAGGAACGCTGGAAGCTCGGCGGCGTCCTCTATTCCAAGGCGTTCCCCGATCAGCTCACCGATCCCGCTGCCAACGACACCGCCCGTGCGTTCTGGGAGGAGAAGATCCGCGCGGTCGTCGACGATCCCGCGGTCGCCGAGCTGCTGATCCCCAAGGACCACGCGATCGGCGCCAAGCGCATCGTCACCGACAGCGGGTACTACGAGACGTACAACCGCGACAACGTCGAACTCGTCGACCTGCGCAGCACGCCGCTCGTCGGTATGGACGAGACCGGCATCGTCACCACCGGCGCGCACTACGACCTCGACGTGATCGTCCTCGCGACCGGCTTCGACGCCATGACCGGTTCGCTCGACAAGCTCGAGATCGTCGGCCGCGGTGGCCGCACCCTGAAGGAGAAGTGGGCGGCCGGCCCGCAGACCTATCTCGGACTCGGCATCGACGGCTTCCCCAACTTCTTCAACCTCACCGGCCCCGGCAGTCCGTCGGTCCTCGCGAACATGGTGTTGCACTCCGAACTCCACGTCGACTGGGTCGCGGACGCGATCGCCTATCTCGATGCGCGCGGCGCCGCCGGTATCGAGGGCACGCCGGAGGCCGTCGCCGACTGGGTGGAGGAATGCCGCAACCGGGCCGAGGCGTCGCTGCTGAACTCCGCGAACTCCTGGTACCTCGGCGCGAACATTCCCGGGCGGCCCCGCGTGTTCATGCCCTTCCTCGGTGGCTTCGGCGTCTACCGCGAGATCATCACGGAAGTGGCCGAATCCGGGTACAAGGGGTTCGCGATCCTCGAGGGCCGAGACCCCGGACGGTAGGACAAAGGACCGACCGGTTGCGCCCGTCGAGCAATTCGTCCGGGCGCAACCGGTGGTGGTCCGACCCAGTGCTTACTTGATGCAGTGCCCGGCGTCGACGGGCAGGGTGACACCGGTGATGTAGCGGGACTCCTCGGATGCGAGGAACAGGCTCGCGTTCGCGATGTCCTCGGGTTCGATCAACGGCACGGGGAGCAGGTGCATCGACTGCAGGGCCGCCTCGAACTGCTCCCGCGTCGGGTTCTCGACACCCGGGCAGAAGGTGCGCATCGTGGCCGGGTTCTCCACCATCGTGGTCCGGGTGTTGGCGGGGTGGATCGTGTTGACCCGCACCCGATGCGGGGCGAGTTCGTTGGCGAGCGACTTCATCAACCCCACCACGCCGTGCTTGGCGGCGGTGTAATGGCCGACGCTCACGAGCCCGCGCAGACCCGCGATCGAACTGACGAGCACGATCGAGCCCCCGCGACCACCGGCCACGATGTGCGGGATCGCGGCCTTGCACGTGCGCCACACGCCGGTGAGGTTGACGTCGAGCATGGTCTGCCAGCGTTCGGAGTCCATCTCCGTCGCCCGGCCCGACGAGCTGATGCCCGCGGTCGCGCACACGACATCCAGCCGGCCGAGCGCTGTGACCCCCTGCGCCACCGCGTCGTCGAGTGACGGCTGATCGCGCACGTCCACCTCGAAGGCACAGATCTTCCGGCCGAGCGATTCGACGAGTCGCACGGTCTCGGCGAGATCGGCGGGTGACGCGCCGGGAGTGGTCGCGTGGTCCACCGGGGCGCACACGTCGACGGCGACGATGTCGGCGCCTTCCTGCGCGAACCGCACCGCCTGGGCGCGTCCCATCCCCCTCGCCGCGCCGGTGATCAGCGCGACCTTGCCGTCCAGACGTCCACTCATCACGCCACCTTCTGGGTCAGACCGCCGTCGACGACCATCTGCAGGCCGGTGACGTAACGGGATTCGTCGGATGCGAGGAACAGCACCGCGTTGCTCACGTCGGCCGGTTCGACCCACGGCACACGCAGTAGCGTCTTCGTCGACAGCACCTCCGCGACGTCGTCGGCGGTGGGCGCCTCGAGGTCGGGACGCAGCCGCGCGAAGGTCGCGGGGTTGAGCGTCATCGATGTCGCCGCCGCACCCGGATGAACGGTGTTGACGCGGATCGCCCGCGCCCCGAGTTCGTTCGCCAGGGTCTTGGCCAGGCCCGTGACCGCGTGCTTGGCCGCCGAGTAGTGCGACGCGCCCGGTACGGCCTTGATCGCGGCGGTGGAGCTGACGATGATCACCGATCCACCGTCGGGATCGAGTTCGGCGACACCGGCTTTGACGGTGTGCCAGGTACCGGTGAGGTTGACGTCGATCGACCGGTTCCAGATCTCGTCGTCGATCTCCCAGGACAGGCCCGGATTGTCGCTGATGCCGGCGTTCGCGACGACGACGTCGAGCGGGCCGAGCTCGGACACTCCGGCCCGCACCGCTGCGACCACCGCGTCGAAGTCGCGGACGTCCGCTGTTCCGGTGACGATCCGGCGGCCCGTCGCGCGGACGAGGCGAGCGGTTTCGTCCAGTTCGGCCTCCGTGCGACCACCCGGCAGATCCAGCGCGACGATGTCGGCACCCTCCTCCGCCAGCCGCGTCGCGCATGCGCGCCCCAGCCCACCTGCGGCGCCCGTGATCAGCGCGACCTTCCCGGTCATCCGTGCCATGAACGTTCCTTTCGCCGTGATGTGCCGCGACGCTAACGACCGGCGACGCCGATCCGGGAGGTCTTCTCCCGTGTGACGGGAGGCGTCCTCCCCACCGATTTGTCGCGTTCCATCCAGCGGGAGACACGCTTCACGCGGCGAGTGGCCGACGAGTTCCATGAGGCGCATCACAAGTCTCTCCACCACTGACGGCACGGAGGAATTCATGTCCATCGACACCGCACGCTCCACACCGGACGACGACGTCGAGATCCGCGAGATCCAGGCCGCGGCCGCTCCCACCCGCTTCGCCCGTGGCTGGCACTGCCTCGGCCTGCTCCGCGACTTCCAGGACGGCAAGCCGCACTCCATCGAGGCCTTCGGCACCAAGCTGGTCGTGTTCGCCGACAGCAAGGGGCAGCTCAACGTCCTCGACGCCTACTGCCGGCACATGGGTGGCGACCTGAGCCGCGGCGAGGTCAAGGGCGACTCGATCGCGTGCCCGTTCCACGACTGGCGCTGGAACGGCAAGGGCAAGTGCACCGACATCCCCTACGCCCGGCGTGTCCCGCCGATCGCAAAGACCCGCGCCTGGACGACCCTCGAGCGCAACGGCCAGCTGTACGTGTGGAACGACCCGCAGGGCAATCCGCCGCCGGAGGACGTCACCATCCCGGAGATCGCCGGCTACGGCACCGACGAGTGGACGGACTGGAGCTGGAAGAGCCTGCGTATCAAGGGTTCGCACTGCCGCGAGATCGTCGACAACGTCGTCGACATGGCGCACTTCTTCTACATCCACTACTCGTTCCCGCGCTACTTCAAGAACGTCTTCGAGGGCCACACCGCCACGCAGTACATGCACTCGACCGGTCGCGAGGACGTCATCAGCGGCACCAACTACGACGACCCCAACGCCGAACTGCGTTCGGAAGCGACCTATTTCGGCCCGTCGTACATGATCGACTGGCTCGAATCCGATGCCAACGGCCAGACCATCGAGACGGTGCTCATCAACTGCCACTACCCGGTGAGCAACAACGAGTTCGTGCTGCAGTACGGCGCGATCGTCAAGAAGCTCCCGGGTGTGTCGGACGAGATGGCCGCCGGGATGGCCGCACAGTTCGCCGAGGGTGTGCAGCTCGGTTTCGAGCAGGACGTCGAGATCTGGAAGAACAAGGCACCCATCGACAATCCGCTGCTGTCCGAGGAGGACGGCCCGGTCTACCAGCTGCGTCGCTGGTACCAGCAGTTCTACGTCGATGTCGAGGACATCACCGAGGACATGACCAAGCGCTTCGAGTTCGAGATCGACACCACCCGGGCGGTCGCGAGCTGGCAGAAGGAGGTCGCGGAGAACCTCGCGAAGCAGGCCGAAGACTCGACCGCGACCCCCTAGAGGCCCCTCGTCGCATCCCCCAC